>JASFJQ010000329.1:0-3716 GCA_050121305.1 Chromatiaceae bacterium | reverse complement strand
GATTCGGGAGGCGAGCGCAGGTGGTATACGCGCCCAGTCGAATGTCGCACCGGTGCCGCCGGGTAGGCCCGGGCGATAGGCGTCGAGCAACAGCCCCCGCCCTGCCGCGTAGTCCGCCTGAACCGCCATCAGATCGGTATCCGGACGCATTCGCACCGCGCGAATCCAGGGTCGTCGATGCCGCCCACAATCGGCCGGGGTCTCCTGGCCGTGGAACTGCAGCAAATCGACACCGACCTCAGCCACCACCCGGGCGATAAGCTCGTCATCCGCGTCAACGAACAATCCCACGCTGGTCACGAAAGGTGGCAGGCGGCGCGCGATCTGCGCCGCCCGTTCCACAGCGATGTAGCGCGGACTGGGCTTGAAGAACACGAAACCGATCGCGTCTGCACCCGATTCGACGGCCGCCAACGCATCATTCTCGCGAGTAATCCCGCAGATCTTAACCCGAGTTCGCATTGCGCCGCATTATGACCCGGTTTGGATCTGGTTTTCTCCCCATGACGGCGTGCATTGTCTGCGTCAAAGCCCTGATTCGGCCGGAATCAGCGGCACCGGGGGCGGTGCGGGTATCACGTAGTCCTCCGGATACCAGACCCGCTCCAGATACAGACCGTCCGGCGGCGCAGTGACGCCGCCTTGCGTGCGATCGCGTCGGGCCAGCACCTGGGCGGCCCAGTCGATCGATCTGTCGCCCCGCCCGATAGCCATCAATACGCCCGCGATATTGCGAATCATGTGGTGAAGAAAGGCGTTGGCATGCACGCGTATGTCGATCAGCTCGCCGCGGCGAACCACCGCCAGACTGTGCAGCGTGCGGACCGGACTCTTTGCCTGACAGCCCAAGGCCCGGTAGCTGGAAAAGTCGTGTGTACCCACCAGGGCCTGCCCGGCCGTATGCATCGCGCCTGCATCCAGCGGTTGATGCGCCCAGGTGACATGCCGGGCCAGCAGGCTGCTGCGGGTCGGACGATTCAATATCAGGTAGCGATACTGGCGCGACTGCGCCAGAAAGCGTGCGTGAAACGCGTCCTTCACCGGCAAGGCCCAGCTGACAGCGGCATCGGGCGGCAGATTGACGTTTGCCCCCAGCACCCAGTTGCGCGGCGCACGCTCGGCCGTGGTATCGAAGTGCACGACCTGGCCCACCGCGTGCACGCCGGTATCGGTGCGCCCTGCACAGGTCACCCGCACCGGATGGGCCGCGACCCGGGAGAGCGCGGCCTCGAGCTCGCCCTGCACGGTACGCACCGCGTGGCGCTGCAACTGCCAGCCCTTGAATGCACTACCGTCATATTCCACACCCAGAGCGATTCGCATAACTGAAAAGGGCGCCAGCAGGCGCCCAGACAGGTTGGGTTATCGAAAAGCCGAGTCAACCAAGCTTGGCCAGAATGTTCTCGGCATCGCCACGCTGTGAGTCACTGCCCTCTGCCACGACCTCTTCGAGGATACTGCGCGCACCGTCCTCATCGCCCATATCGACGTAGGCCTTCGCGAGATCGAGTTTGGTGGCCACATCGTCTTCATCGCCGAACTCGCCCTCGGTGACCAATTCGTCGAGCGCAGTTATCTCCTCGGACGGCTCGTCTACCGCAAAGGCCTCGTCCAGACTGATCGGCCGGTCAAGATTATCGCCACTGGGCGTGGCGTCTTCCGCCACCAGTCCCAGCGTCGCCTTTGGCTCGGCGGCGCCCTCGGATGCCTCTTGCAGCTCCGAATCGAGCACCGACAGATCGCTGAGTTCGTCCAATTGCGCCTGCAGGTCGTCGGCACTGAACTCCGAATCCAGATTGAGCTCGGATTCGGCCTCATCCACAGCGGCCTCTGCCTCTGCCATCATGCTATCGAGGTCGAGTGAGTCTGCTGCCGTCGCCTCCTTTGCCTTGGGCGAACCGAAATCCATGGAGTCCAGTTCATCCAGCTGAATCGAAGCGGGCAGATCATCGGCTAACGCTACCGTCTCAACCGATGGCTCATCGTCCTCGACAAGCTCTGTCAACTCCGAGGGTTCGTCAAGGTCCAGAGAGATGGATACCTCCGAAGGGGCCTCGAGGTCATCCGGGGCTACCGGCTCGTCCTCGTAGGCGGCATTCAGTTCCGAAAGCTCGAGATCGTCCAGCGTCAGGGTGTCATCATCCACTTTCGCACTGGCGGCTGCAGCAGTCGCCACCGCCGCGCCCGCAGCACCGGCCAGGTCGCCGACCCCGCCCTTGCGATCTTCCGCGAACAAAGGATTGTCGGGCGCGAGGTCGCGACCCATGTCGCAGGCCCTCGCCCAGGCTCGCTCATCTGCTGCATCCTGTCCGGCCTCCACCATCTTTTGGGCCAGCGCCGCAAATGCCCCGCTGTTTTTGGTCGCATAGTGCACTTCGAGCAGCTTGTGTTTCAGCGCGAGCCGGTTCGGATCGCGGCCGAGCGCCTGCCGCAGGAGTTCCTCTGCCTGCTGATAACGTCCATAGGCGATGTAGACATCTGCCTCCGAGACCGGATCGACCTCGCCCGTCTCGTCCTGCAGCGCGTTGATATCGCTCTGAGAAAAATCATCCAGCAATGTACTGTCGGGCAGATCCTCCAGCGCCTCCTTGTCGAACGCGGGCTGATCGACCGGCGGTCTTACCGGCTCAGGGGCCTTGGCCTTGACTTCGGCAACGGCCGTCGCTGCCGCCGCAGCAACCGGGGCCGGGCCAGCCGCAGGCTGGGCCTGGCGCCGCCGGCGCGTTGCCCCCCAGCCGATCAAGGCGAGCAGCGCGACGCCAGCCCCCGCGATCGGGAGGATATTCTGTTCGATCATTCGAGCGATCGGCTGCGGGATCATGGACATTGGGCCGGAATCGGCCGCCACCGGTGGTTCGGCTGCGGGTGCCGCATCCGGAATCGCCGGCGCAGCTTGCGTTATCGCCGGCTCTCCCTCGCTGCTCTCGACGCCCACCAGAATTTCATCCTGAACGAGCTGATCGGTGTCAACGACAATCTCGGCGTCTGCCTGGACACCCGGCAGATCCACATCGGAGGCCGTCGCCTCGGCCATCTCACCCGGTAGATAGGCAGACAAGTCTTCACCGCGTTGAGCGGCCTCGACGATCCGGTCGGGATCGATCTGCGGTGGGATATCCTCGATCTGGTAGTCGCTACCCGGAACCACGCTCGGCGCTATCTCCGGCGCGGCGAGTTCCTCAGCCATGGCCATCGAAGGCGGCGGAGTCTCATCTATCCCCGCGGCGGCCTGTGCTGCGGCCTGCTCCGCGGCATCGATCTGTTTGGCCAGGGCCAACTCCTCCAGCGCCGCCTCGGGCGTCGCGGTTACGCCCTCGGTCGCAACTCGGTCCTGCAACTGAGCCAGCTGCTCGTCCTTCAGGCTGAGCAGTCTCTGCATCTTCTCCAGACGCGCCTGCAGATCGTCTACCCGCGAACGCATCATCTCCGCCTCTTGGCGGGAGGTCTCCGCATTCTCGCGCGCGGCGATCAGGCGCGTCTCGAGATCGGTTACGGTCGTTGACTCGGCGGCGTCGTCGCCCGCGCCGGCCTCACCCTCACCGTCCGGACGTGCCGTCGCAATGCGCAACTGGTCGGCGTCGGGCTGCACGGTGGCGGCGTCTTGCGAGGCCACCTCGGTCTCACCGGCAGCCTCTACGGCCTCAGTGGGCTGTTGGGTTTGGCTTCGCTGAGCCAACCAGGCTTCCTGCTGTTCGCGAAAGGCCTGACGGGCCTGC
>JASFJQ010000328.1:0-3718 GCA_050121305.1 Chromatiaceae bacterium | reverse complement strand
GTATTCATCGTTTTCCTCTGGCGCATTGCCCACTTGGGTGAACCTGAGGAGCCCTTGGTTCAGCATCGGTTCTGAGACAGTTTCGACATTTGGCAGAGCGCCGATTCCAGCCACAATGGCAGCGCAGTGGTCACAGCAACGGTCGACGAGGTCCTGGACACCGCTTCTACCCAGTTCTCTCAACGCCGCATAGACCGGTACGCCTCGAGCACGGCGTGACCACTCTGGATTCCAATCAATCTGGTCACGGGCCGCACCACCTGCAGCGATGTAGGGTGCCGTGATGGTCATCGCTGCCTTGTGAGCCACTCTGTCGCGAATGATGGCGATGCCGCAGTCGAATGGTACATTGAGCCACTTGTGGCCGTCCGTAGCCCAGCTATCCGCGTGCTCGAGTCCGCGTACGAGATGGCGATGTTTGGCGCTGGCCCGCGCGAATAGTCCGAATGCCCCATCCACATGCACCCAGGCGCCCGCATCTTTCGCAATCGGGATGAGCGTCTCGAAATCATCACACGCACCGATATTGAGATCTGCTGCGTTCAGAACGACGATCGTGGCGTCGTCAGTTTCAGAAAGAACCTGCGCGAAACTATCGGCCGGAATCCGACCGTCTCCGCGCGTCTCGACCGGGACCAGTGAGCGCTGTCCCAGCCCGAGGTAATTCACTGCTTGTTGAATCGATCCATGCTTCTGGTCATTCACGATGACCCTGAGACGAGGGGCTCCATGGAGCCCGTCTGATTCGACGTCCCAGCCTTGTCTCTTCAGAACAGCATGTCGCGCGGCGGCCAGGGATGTCATGTGTGCGAGCTGACAACCTGTAGTGAAGCCAAACGAGGCCTCGCGCGGCAAATCGAAAAGGTCCTTCAACCACTCGCCGGCTACTTCCTCCACAACAGACACTGCCGGTCCACAGGCGTACAAGGCTGCATTCTGGTCCCATGTCGATACCAGCCAGTCCGCAGCCAGGGCTGATTCCAATCCACCACCGATCACCCATGCAAAGAAGCGACCACCGGCACTTCCAAGGAGGCCGTCTCGCATGTCCCGGTCGAGTGTGGAGATCACGTCTTCGGGAGCGGACGGTACTTCGGGCAGAGGACCGGCAAAGCGTGCTCGGAGGTCCTCAAGCGAGGCCCTCGCCTGTACCGGTCGCTCGGTCAGACCGTCCAGCCAATCATGGGCCAGGCGTGCGGCATCAGTTAGGGCCTGCGACATCGTCGATAACTCCTCTGTATTTGCTTTTCTGCGGGGCCGATGTTGCGCAGCATCGTTTGTTGCCTGCAACCCGATTCTTGCGTTTTCAGTCCCATGACCTGCACCAAGTGTTCATCGCAAAAGCGTGATGGATGAAATCGTGATCTTCCATTGTCAATGCTGCGTCGGCGCGCATCTTCACTTTCTACGCTACCGATGGCGCGGGCACGCGTTCTTCTGCCGTGGGGAGCAACAACGCGGCCAGGAAAATCAGGGTTGCGGCAACTGACAGGCTGCCGAACAGCATGTTGAAGCCCCATGTGCCGTGTACCCAGGCTACCAAAGGTAGCGCCGATGCCATCACCGAAAAAGAAACGATGGAGCGAAGTGCGTAAGCGCGGCTTCGCCAGTCGCTATGTGCAAACTGTGCGATCAGGACATCGTTGATGGGAATTTGTCCAAACACAAAGAGCATGAATGCTATGGCTACCGGTAGTGCCGCGATACCGTCAAGCTGTGTCATCGCGAGAAAGAATGTGGCTTGAAGGGCGGCGACAACGGCAAATACGCTCCTTACGGATTGCCTGTCCAGCAGATGGCCGACAACCAGTTGCGCAAATGAGGCCACGGCGAACGCGAGGAAGGCATACGATCCGATTGACGTCGTGTTTCCCGCGATATCCGCAAGCTGCTCGTCAAAGACCTTCGGCAGGCTAAAGGTTGTGCTTTGGAAAACAAGTCCGCCGACCGCAGAAGTGAACAGTATGATGCCGAATATCCGCAGCAGTAGGTGCCTTGGAAGCTTGACCGCTTGCGTAGTCTTGATGCTTCCAGCCGCAGTGCTCCTGTTTTCTGTGGGATTCGTGTACAGGAAGAGCAGGTAGAGAAGGCCGACCGCGATCGAAATCGCACCGGGCACGATGAAGGCGCTACGCCAACCGGCGGTGTCCATGAGAACGCCGGTTAGCAATGCGGCGCTGGCCACACCCATGTTTCCGAATATGCCGTTCACCGCGATCGGTACCCCAGTCTTGTCCCGTTGCTCCACCACCATGGCCAGGCCGACAGGATGATAGATCGCCGCGAACGTCCCGACCAAAGTAAGGAAGAAGGCCAGCTGCAAGGGGGTATTGGCCATGCCCGCGAGCGTTGAGCAGACGCCGATGCCAAGAAAGAAAATGGCCATCATCCCTTCGCGGCTCCATTTGTCAGCAAGCCATCCGGCCGGAACAGCGCCGATTGCGAAGGCGATGAATCCTGGTGTTGCGTAGGGAATGAGCTCGGCGTAGCTCATATCCCAGACGGTTGTAAGGTGCAGGGCGGCGGTCGCAAATATCAGGACGAAGAAGTGATCGAGAAAGTGCCCGATGTTCAAGAAAAGGAATCCTGGTGTGCTTCTGTGCATCGGTTCGGTTCCGGGTGGATCTAGCCGATATTGTTGCGGAGGCGTAGGATGGCGTGATACGCGAAAAAGGACAGAAAATGCCGCGAACGCGCCAAGAGTCAACCCCGCTCGCCATAGAAGTGGGCCGGCTGGAAGATCTTCCAGTGCCCGTTGTGGCCTACGGGCGTGATCTCGCGGTCGGAGCAGTGCTCCCTTTTCACAGGCACCGGCGCGCGCAGTTCGTGTATGCCAGCAGTGGCGTGATGACGGTCACCACACCGGACGCTGCCTACGTGGTGCCACCGCAACGGGCGGTCTGGATGCCGGGTGGCGTCATGCATCAGATCGATGCCCGTTCCGATGTCGCCATGCGCTCGCTTTACATCGAGGCCGTTGAAACCAGCGAACTCCCCACTGAGGTCTGCGTCCTCCAGGTGGCCCCACTTCTGCGGGAACTGGTGGTGGCTGCGGTGGCGTCGGGCCCGGCGTATGAACTTGACAGCCCGCAATCGCGCATCATGGATGTAATTCTCGATCAGATACGCGTACAGCCGGTGGTATCGCTCGCCCTTCCGATGCCAGCCGACCCGAGGTTGCGCAGGATCGTGCAATCCCTGATCACTGATCCAGCCGATCAACGCGACCTCGATGAATGGGCGAACGTGGTCGGGGCGAGCAAACGGACGCTCACTCGGTTGTTCCCGGCTCAGACCGGCATGACTTTTCGGACATGGCGTCAGCAGCGGCGACTGCTGCGTGCCCTGGAACTCCTGGCCTCGGGCAAGAACGTAACGACAGTTGGGCTGGAGCTTGGTTACGAGAATACAAGCGCTTTCATTGCGATGTTCCGTCGCTGTCTGGGGCAGACGCCGACCCGGTACCTCGGCAACTCCGGTGGCTGACGTTGTGACGGGTAACAACTGGTGCACAAAGACCTATGCCGTTATGAACAGTTGTCGAAATCGTCGACAGCCCTGATTCCCAGCGCTGTAACTCCGCAGAATCCGCAGAAAAACCACTCCGGGCAACGCTTCTGGCCGAACCTTTTCCTGGGACGGTGGCTCAAGGGGATAGCCTTCCAAAAGTCTGAGAAATGAAGGCGTTAAGTGTCGGGCAAAACCAAAGGGCTGCGCA
>JASFJQ010000327.1:0-3720 GCA_050121305.1 Chromatiaceae bacterium | reverse complement strand
GAGCGTGAGATGCCGGGGCAGCCAACCGTAGCGTTCACCCAGGCAATCCTCCGACTCAAGTGCGGCCAGGAACTCGTGGCGCAGAAAGGGGTAGGCTGCGGCCCCCAGCGCGTTCCACGCGGCGGCATCGACGACCGCGATGTCCTCGATCACCTTCAGGTGCACGGCTGAACCCGGCTGCTGCATGCTCGACATCGCCTTGCAGGCTAGGTCGGGGCGCCACGCCGGTCAAGGGTAGAAAACGCAGGGGGAAACGCTGTGACCGCGGCGCGCGCAGTCGCCCATCGGCGCGGCCAAACCGTTCCTTCAAGAAAGTGCCGCGCACATGATGTTCGCCACATCTCTGCCGAGTCGTTCACGTCCGTCCACGATCGACTGGTGCGACATACAGGCTAGCTTCCGGACTTCTCCAGGGCATCGAGGTACTTCTCGGCATCCAGTGCCGCCATGCAGCCGGTGCCGGCCGAGGTGATCGCCTGGCGGTAGACATGGTCCATGACGTCGCCGGCCGCATATACGCCCTCCACCGAGGTCGCGGTCGCATTGCCCTCGGTGCCGCTCTTCACCTTGATATAGCCGCCGGCCATATCGAGCTGGCCCTCGAAGATGTCGGTATTGGGCTTGTGCCCGATGGCGATGAACAGCCCATGCACGTCGATCTCCCGGGTGCTGTCGTCCTTGGTGCTCTTGATGCGGATACCGGTCACGCCGCTGTCATCGCCGAGCACCTCGTCCAGCGTGCTGTCCCAGGCGAGCGTGACATTGCCATTCTCGGCCTTGTCGAACAGCTGTTTCTGCAGGATCTTTTCCGCGCGCAGCGCATCCCGGCGGTGCACCAGCGTGACCTCGGACGCGATATTGGACAGGTATAGGGCCTCTTCGACCGCGGTGTTGCCGCCGCCGATCACCGCGACCTTTTGATTACGATAAAAGAAGCCGTCGCAGGTCGCACAGGCGGACACGCCCTTGCCCTTGAAGGCCTCTTCCGAGGGCAGGCCGAGATACTGTGCCGAGGCGCCGGTGGCGATGATGAGGGCATCGCAGGTGTAGCGCTGGGTGTCGCCCTGAAGTTGGAACGGGCGCTGACTCAGATCGACCGAGGTGATGTGGTCGAAGATGATCTCGGTCTCGAAACGCTCGGCGTGCGCCTGCATGCGCGTCATCAGATCCGGGCCCTGGACGCCATCGTTGTCCCCGGGCCAGTTGTCGACATCCGTAGTCGTCATCAGCTGTCCGCCCTGTTCCATCCCGGTGATCAAGACCGGGCTGAGATTGGCGCGGGCCGCATAGACCGCCGCGGAATAACCGGCTGGACCGGATCCCAGGATCAGCAGTCGGCAGTGCTTGACGTCGCTCATGCGGGAATCTCCTGTAAACAAATGGCCTCGGCGCCCCGCTTTCTGGGGTCGCGCGGGATGCCGCTGGGCTTGGGCGCGCCATACTATAGGCAACCGGGTCTGGAGGTAAAACCATGAAGTTGCGGGTTGGCGTACTGAGCGAAACGAAGTCGGATCGCAGGGACGCCGACGGCCGGGTGGCGTCTCCGGTGCCGCGTTGACCGCAAATCCGCAGCGCGATGATTGTCGTTCCTTGTCGGCCTGTGCAATAATTTCTAAACTACCTGCAAAAAGCGGTATAAATTGCTGTTTCTAAGTTGTTATTCGGTGGTTCAGATATGCATGCCTCACTGAGCAGGCGACTCAAGGAGGGGGGGTTCCTGTTGCTGCTGGCGATCGGGGCCTATTTTCTGATGGCACTGGTCTCTTACTCGGCGGACGATCCCAGCTGGGTATTCGAGAGCGCCAAACAGCAAGCGGACAACGCCGGCGGCGTGGCCGGTGCGTGGTCGGCCAGCGTGCTGTTCCTGCTGTTCGGCAAGGTCGCCTACCTATTTCCGCTGATGATTGCCTGGGTCGGCTGGTTGATGTTCCGCGAGCGCGACGAACAGCATCACAGCGTGCTGCTGCGGATTGCGCGCTGGATGGGCTTTGTGCTGACGGTCCTCAGCGCCACCGCATTGGCGTCGCTGCACTTCGGCGCGGCGGACGAGCTCCCAGAGGGGCCTGGCGGTATCACCGGCGACATCATCAGCAGTTCCGGTCAGGCGGTGCTGAATTCGGCCGGCACCAGCCTGCTACTGCTGGCCCTGTTACTGGTCGGGTTCACGCTGTTTACCGGTGTGTCCTGGTTGACGGTCATGGATGGCGTGGGTGGTTTCGTGCTCAACGCCTGGCGTCAGGCCGGCATGCTGATGGGCCAGTTGGCCGAGCGACGCGACGCCAACCGCATGAAGCAGGAACGCCAGGAGGTGATGAAGCGGGAACAGGCCCGCCTGCGCGACAAGACACCACCGCTGATCGAGAAGAAAGAGCCGACCATCAAGACCAGCGTCCGGGTCGAAAAGGAAAGGCAGATGACCCTGCTCGATCCCGAGCCCAACACCGAATTGCCGCCGCTGGGTCTGCTCGACCCACCGCAGCACAGCGGCAAGGGATTCTCCACCGAGGCCCTGCAGGCCCTGTCCGGCCAGGTCGAGCGCAAGCTGGCCGATTTCGGTGTGATCGCCGAGGTGACTGCGGTGCACCCGGGGCCGGTCGTGACACTCTTCGAACTGCAGCTCGCCGCCGGCACCAAGGTCAGCAAGGTCACCAACCTGTCGAAAGACCTGGCGCGCGCGCTCTCCGTGGTCTCGGTGCGCGTCGTAGAGGTCATCCCGGGCAAGACGGTGATCGGCCTGGAGATCCCCAACGAGTATCGCGAGATGGTGTACCTCAGCGAGACCCTGCGCTCCGAGGCCTATGACAGCTCCAAGTCGCCGCTCACGCTGGCCCTGGGCAAGAATATCGTCGGCGAGCCGGTGGTGGCCGACCTGGCCAAGATGCCGCACGCGCTGATCGCCGGCACGACCGGTTCCGGCAAGTCGGTGGCGGTCAACGCGATGATCCTCAGTCTGCTGTACAAGGCGACAGCGGAAGAGATCCGGATGATCATGATCGACCCCAAGATGCTCGAGCTGTCGGTCTACGAGGGGATCCCACATCTGCTGACGCCGGTGGTCACCGACATGAAGGAGGCGGCCAATGCGCTGCGCTGGTGCGTCGCCGAGATGGAGCGACGCTATCGGCTGATGGCCGCGCTCGGTGTGCGCAACATCGCCGGCTTCAATAAAAAGGTCAAAGACGCCATCAAGGCCGGTGAGCCGATCAAGGATCCGTTGTTCAAGCCGGAACCGGACCCGATCACCGGGGACCTGCCAGAGATCCCGGACCTGCAGGCCATCCCCTATATCGTGGTCGTGGTCGACGAGTTTGCCGACATGATGATGGTGGTCGGCAAGAAGGTGGAGGAACTGATCGCCCGCCTGGCGCAGAAGGCGCGCGCGGCCGGCATCCATCTGCTGCTGGCCACCCAGCGTCCGTCGGTCGATGTGATTACCGGCCTGATCAAGGCGAACATCCCGACCCGGATCGCGTTTCAGGTCAGCTCACGCGTCGATTCGCGGACTATCCTCGACCAGATGGGGGCGGAGGCCCTGCTGGGTCACGGCGATATGCTCTATCTGCCGCCGGGTACCAGCATCCCGCAGCGCACCCACGGGGCCTTCGTCGATGATCACGAGGTGCACCGGGTCGTCAGCCATCTGCGGCAGAGTGGCGCGCCGGACTATGTGGACGAGATCCTGCAGGAACCAACCGAGGCCATCCCGGGTCTATCGGCTGA
>JASFJQ010000326.1:0-3728 GCA_050121305.1 Chromatiaceae bacterium | reverse complement strand
GGCCGCGCTAGGCGACAATCCGCTGCACCTCGACTCCCCAGAACCAAACATCCCGTATCGGGACTTTGCCCTCAGCGAGACGCGCTTTGCAATGCTGGAGCGGACACGCCCGCAGTCCGCAGAGTGCTTCATGAAAGCGGCACAGCGACAGATCAAGAACAGGTTTCACCTCTATGAGCAGCTGGCTCACCTCGCCGTGGGTAGTAACAAGGATGAATGAGATTCGGGTATGAAACTGGTGCGACACCAGTGCAAGACGCCCCCAGATCATGTTACAAGCAGACGGGGTACCAGGCGGCAAAATGCCAATCTCCTCGGAGGACTCAGCAGATGAACCTGACCACAAACTGGCTCGGTCTCGAGCTCCAGAACCCATTCGTACCGTCCGCTTCGCCATTGTCCCGCAGCCTTGATTCCGCCAAGGCGCTAGAGGATGCCGGTGCCGGCGCCATCGTAATGTACTCCCTGTTCGAAGAAGCCGTACGCGCCGAAGAGGAAGGCATGTCGCGCTTTATGCACGAGCAGGAGACCGGGAGCGCGGAGGCAGAGAGTTTTCTACCCAGCCATCCGGACTTCCCCAGTGAACTCGATCGCTATCTGGAGCAGATCGCATCGTTGAAGGCGACCCTGGATATCCCGATCGTAGCCAGCCTCAATGGGGTCACTGCAAGCGGTTGGATGACACATGCGAAGGAAATCGTAGATGCCGGTGCAGATGCGCTCGAGCTCAACGCCTACTACGTCGCCGCCGATGTCTGGGAGGAAGGCCACTATGTCGAGCAGCGCTACATCACGCTGCTCAACGAACTGCAGCAACAGGTCTCTATCCCGATCAACATGAAGCTTTCGCCTTTCTTCAGTTCGATCGGCAATATGGTCAAGAAGCTGGAAATGGCCGGTGCGTCGGGGGTCTCGCTGTTCAATCGCTTTTATCAGCCGGATATCGATATCGGCGGCATGCGCCTACAACACGTCTTGACGCCCACTCACTCGACCGACGCCCTGCTGACCATGCGCTGGATCGCGATGCTGCACGGTCGCGTGGAGTGTTCACTGGGCGCGACCGGCGGTGTACACGCCCCGGAAGATGCGATCAAGGTCCTGCTGGCCGGCAGCGACGTGGTGCATCTCTGTTACGCCCTGCTCAACAACGGTCCGGAGGAGATCGGCCGGATCAAGAAAGGCGTCGGCGAGTGGATGGAGCAACACGGCTTCGAACAGCTGAGCGATTTCCGCGGAAGCCTGAGCCAAGTCAATGTACAGGATCCGGCGGAGTACGAGCGCCTCAACTATATCCGGGTGCTCGGCAGCTACGACAGCCCGGGCGGCGTATGGCGCTGACACCGCCCAGGGTCAGGTTAGCGGGCTCTTGCGAAAACCCACAGCGTTCACGACCTTGTCCATGCCGACCACCAGGATCCACAACACCTCTACGAAGGTCATCACGCCGAGCAGCAGCGCCAGCATGATGGCCGGCGATATTGCCATTGCGATCATGGCGTGGACATCGAGAAAGTGGATCGTTGCGCCAGCGATCAACGCATACAGAACCGAAAGTTCAACCAGCGATTGATTCCATCCGGCTTCGGCGAAGGTTCTCGGTTTGTTCATGGCTCTCTCGTTCTCAAACGGGGTTGGTGTTGGAGACTGTAGTGCCATGTCGCAGGACAATGAATGGAACTGATTCGCATTTTTCGCAGCGCAGATGGCTGGCAACGCACCTCAATGTGCAGCAATACGCACTGGCGCAGGAGAATGATTCTGTCTTCGACGTCTGACCCGGGTTCGATGGCAAAGGTACCGGCGTACAGCCAATGATGCGCCCCGTTTTTCCCGCCACTGTCGCAATCGTGTTCGTCGTGTATTTCACCGTGCTGGCGATCGACCCCAGATCACGCGAGGTTTGGATCGCAGAGATTATTCCGGTCGTGCTGGTGTTCACCGGTCTGGTACTTTCCTATCGCTATTTCCGCTTCAGCAACCTTGCCTATGGATTCATGGCTGTGTGGATGTTCTGGCACACCCTCGGCGCGCACTTTACCTTTGCCCATGTCCCCTTCGACTGGTTAAACGCCCTGGTCGGCGGCACGCGCAACCACTTCGATCGCATCAGTCATTTCACCGTCGGCTTCTATGCCTTCCCGACCACGGAGTGGCTGTTACGGCGCGGCCACTGCCGGCTGATACCGGCGATGGTGTTCGGCCTGTTGCTGGTGATGAGCATCGCCGCGGGCTACGAGATTATCGAATGGTGGTTCGCCGTATTGGCCGGCGGCGATGCGGGTCTGGAGTTTCTTGGCTCCCAGGGCGACGTCTGGGATGCACAAAAAGACATGCTGGCCGACACGCTCGGCGCGGTTTTTGCGCTGATAGTGTACCTCTTGGTCAGGCCGGATCGCGACCCGGCGCTCAACGACGGCACGGCGCAGACGGGCCGCGGTCGGCCTTAGAGGCCGTGACAACCACCAGTGCTGTCACGGCCAACATCGGCCGGGGAATTCGGGGAACGAGATTCGCGTTGCTTGTCGCCCCAGCCTAGCCTGCATATCTCACCGTTTTTCGTAACGAGGGCGCCGAGACGCCGCTATGGCGGGGTGCACGGAGTGGAAGACTGAGATATGCAGGCTACCGGTCCCGCACACACTTCAGTCAGCGCCATTTCGGCCGACCTAACTAACTGATAAACCAGCGTTGGGCTGAAACATGCCGCCCGGATTAGCGCGATATGGAGATCTCATTACACCGATTCAACGCCGACGGCGGCTGGGATTGCACGCCCGACGGGGGCCTGGACTCAGACCAGACCCTGCTGATCGTCTTTGCAACGTCGCAGCCGGCGCCAGCGGTAGCGCAGCAGCTCGCTGGGCTGCGGCAGACCTTCCCGGAGGCCACGCTCATCGGCTGCTCCTCCTCCGGCGAGATCTACGGCGAGGATCTGCATGACAACGGCATCGTGCTGGCAGCCATGCGCTTTGACCACACACGCATCCGGCTGGCCCATACCAGGGTCGGCTCCGCACAGGACTCCGGCGCCGCCGGAAGGGCCATGGCCGAGCAACTCCGGGCTGATGATCTGACTGCGGTACTTACGCTGACCGACGGCCTGCTGCTCAACGGCTCGGCCTACGTGGAGGCCCTCGGTGAGGCGCTGCCCAAAGACGTCGTGGTGACCGGAGGACTGGCCGGGGACGCCGACCGGTTTGAGCGGACCTGGATTCTGTATGACGGCGAAATCGCGACCGGCGAGGTCGCGGCCGTTGGCCTGTATGGTGGCGCAGTACGCGTCGCCCATGGCTCCCGCGGCGGCTGGGATCTACTGGGCCCCGAGCGAGAGATAACGCGCTCGCAGGATAACGTACTCTATGCGCTGGACGGCCAACCGGCGCTGCAGGTGTACAAGAAATACCTCGGCGAACGCGCCTCGGGCCTACCTGCCACCGGTCTGTTATTTCCGCTCGCGATTCGCAATCAGGAAGACATGGATGGCATCACCGTCCGGACCATTCTCGGGGTGGACGAAGAGAAACAGTCCATCACCTTTGCCGGGGATGTCCCGGAGGGGCGTATGGTCAAGCTGATGCGCGCCAATTTCGATCGCCTCGTCGATGGCGCAGCGAGTGCCGCCGAGCATATTCAACTCGCAGATTATCCGGGCGGTCCCGCACTGTGTATCGCCATCAGTTGCGTGGGCCGTCGCCTGGTGCTGGGGCCACGCGTAGAAGAAGAGA
>JASFJQ010000325.1:0-3730 GCA_050121305.1 Chromatiaceae bacterium | reverse complement strand
TGCTCTGGAGCGACCGGACCGAAAATTCGGTGAGGTCGCGCTGGGCCTCGAGCAGATCGATGCGCACGCCCTGGCTCAGCAGCTCCTGATCGAGCATCGATGTCTGGGTGCGCAGTGACTGGAGTTCAGTCTTCAGCAGGGCCTGCCGTGCCTGGGTGATTCGAGCCGGTTCGGCACCCGAGGCACCCGTCGCCAGGTCTGCCTCGATCTGAGTCTTCTGGCTGTTGGCCTCTGCCAGAAGGGCGCGGATAGCGTCGGGACGATCAGTCTCCTTCTTGATTTGGGTCTCGAATTCGGCGAGCTTGGCCTCGACCGAGGCAAGGTTTGCCTGTTCTTGCTGAAGTCGCTGCACGAGCTCATCGAGACCCATGCCGTCGAAGGCGGGGGCGGTTTTTCCTGCGTCCTCTTTTTTGCGCGCGAGTTCCTCGCGCAGCCGGCGGGTTTCCTGTGGAGCGCTTTCGATATCTGCCTTGAAGCGCGCCGCGGCCTCTTCCTGCGAGCGCGCGATCTCCAGGTTGCTGATGGCCTTGCGATACATCTCGACCGCCGCGGTCTGGGTGGCGTCGTCCACATCGGAAGAGGACTCCAGGCCCTCGAGCTGGCTGCGCAGCAGCTCGAGGGATACCGCGTCTGCTGGTCTGTCAGGTGTCGGGGCGGGCTGGGCGACGAGGGCCGCCGGTGCCAGCAGCCACAAAAAAAAGAAGAGAGTGCGGGTGATCGATGCGGTTCTAAATGGCACGGTCGACGCCTGGTGTATGTCGGCCCTGCATATTAACTTAGGATCACCCGACGGTCAGAGGGGCAGCCGACGGGAGTCGGATGTTGTGGGGCATTCGGTTCCCCCTTTTGCGCGCTGTCGACGTAAAGTGCCGGCGAGAGGCCGCAATGTGGTGCGGGGCCTGCGGTACCCAGCAACAGGACGAGACTATGGCGACTACCCTGGCATTCGATGTCTACGGCACCCTGATCGATACGCATGGCGTTGTCGCGGCACTGCGAGAGATCGTCGGTGAGCGGGCCGACGCCTTTTCCCGCGCCTGGCGCGACAAGCAGCTGGAGTATGCCTTTCGCCGCGGCTTGATGCATAAGTATGCCGACTTCGCCGTCTGCACCCGTCAGGCATTGGACTACACCAGCGCGTCTTTTCAGACCGAGTTGAGTGACATGCAGAAGGACGAGCTGCTGGGTGTCTACCGGCGGCTGCCGGCATTCGCCGATGTCCAGGCGGGGCTGACGCAATTGCGTGAGCATGGCTATCGGCTCTTCGCCTTTTCTAACGGCTCCCAGGCCGCCGTGGAGGCACTGCTCGAGACAGCCGGTATCCGCAGTCTCTTTATCGATGTCGTGAGCGTCGACGACATCTCGACGTTCAAGCCGGACCCGGCCGTGTACGCCTATTTTCTACAGCGGTCCGGTGCGGTCGTCAGTGATGCCTGGTTGATCTCCAGCAACCCCTTCGATGTCATCGGCGCCATCTCTTCGGGGATGCGGGCCGCATGGGTGCAACGCTCCCCGGACGCGGTCTACGATCCCTGGGATGTCCCGCCGACGCTTACCGTGAACAGTCTTCCTGATCTGGTGGCGGGGATCGGAGGAACATGATAACGGCTCTGAGATACCCCCGATCCATCCTAATGTCGCCGTGGTACTGATCGTCATCCATGGGGGGGATCGCTGTGGGTCGTGCTCGGCATCGCGACCGCGAACGTGGTGTTGGGTGTCTGGCGGCCGAGATTTTCGCTATCTGCGCAGCGCGGCTGAGTTGCCGGTTACGCCCACGGGTCGGTAGATGCTGCGATTCGGCGCAGGTCCTTAGAGTCAATGCGGTTGGTGTGGATGTTTGCGCGGGCAGCCCCTGCTAACGTGCGCTTATGGACTGGAAATCTCATCGGCATCGCGGCGACTGAATTATCTTCTCTGGATAGCCGGTCTCATGGCGGTAGCTGGAAAGGACCGGCAGCCATCGACCGTCCGACAGGCTAGGTCCAAACCGCTGGAGGGGAGGCAGTAGTGTCGAGAGGCAAACTTTTACTGGTGATAGGGATCGGGCTCGCGGTGGCCGCGTTCTTCGCGTTCGATCTCGGGCGTTTTTTCGATCTGGCCTTCATCAAGGCCCAGCAGTCCTCGATCGAGGCCTATCGGCAGGATCACCCGCTGCTGACGGCAGCACTCTTCTTCGTTATCTATGTTGCGGTGACAGGGCTTTCGCTGCCCGGCGCGGCGATCATGACGCTGGTGGCCGGTGCCATCTTCGGTCTCGCCTGGGGAACCCTGATCGTCTCCTTTGCATCGAGCATCGGTGCGACCCTGGCGTTTCTGGCCAGTCGCCTGCTGTTTCGCGACCTGGTGCAGCAGCGATTCGGCGATAAGCTGCGCGCGATCAACCAGGGAATGGCGCGTGAGGGGGCCTTCTATCTGTTCGCGCTGCGCCTGGTGCCGATCTTTCCGTTTTTCGTGATCAATCTGCTGATGGGGCTGACCCCGATACGCACCTGGACCTACTACTGGGTCAGCCAGGTTGGCATGCTGGCCGCGACCATTGTCTATGTCAACGCCGGACAGCAACTGGCGCAGATCGAGGGTCTGGGCGGCATATTGTCACCGGCGTTACTGGGTTCTTTCGCGCTCCTCGCGGTGTTCCCGCTGCTCGCCAAACGGCTTGTGGCCTGGATCGAGGGGCGCAAGGTCTATGCAGCATGGCGCGGGCGGCGACCCAAACAGTTCGACTACAACCTGGTGGTGATCGGGGCGGGTTCCGCCGGCCTGGTCTCGGCCTACATCGCCGCCGCGGTGAAGGCCAAGGTGGCGTTGATCGAGCGCCACAAGATGGGTGGCGATTGCCTCAACACCGGCTGCGTGCCGTCCAAGGCGCTGCTGCGATCGGCCAAGCTGCTCGCGCAGGCGCGCCGGGCGACGGACTTCGGCATCAAGTCCGTTGAGGTCGATTTTAGCTTCCGCGATCTGATGCAACGCGTGCAGCGCGTGATCAAAACCGTGGAGCCGCACGACTCGGTCGAACGCTACACCCGGCTCGGGGTCGATTGCGTCCAGGGCGAGGCCAGGATCACCTCACCCTGGACGGTCGAGGTGAGAACGCCCGAGGGCGTGCGGACACTCTCGACGCGCGCGATCGTGATCGCGGCTGGTGCAAGGCCGTTCGTGCCGCCGATCCCGGGACTCGCCGAGGCCGGCTACCTGACCTCGGACACCGTCTGGGATCTCGAGGAACGACCGCAGCGCCTGGTGGTGCTCGGTGGTGGACCGATCGGGTGTGAACTGGCCCAGGCCTTCGCCCGCACCGGATCGCAGGTGACCCAGGTGGAGATGCTGCCGCGCCTGATGATGCGCGAGGACCCCGAGGTCTCCGAATGGGTGATGCGCAGCTTCCGCGACGAGGGTATCGACGTGCGCGTCGAGACCAAGGCGTTGCGCTGTGTGATCGAGGCCGACGAGAAGGTCCTGATCGCCGAACGTGGCGGCGAGCAGCTGCGCATCCCGTTCGACCATATCCTGGTTGCGGTAGGCCGGGTCGCCAATACCCAGGGCTATGGGCTCGAGGAACTCGGCATCGAGACGACGCAGCAGCGCACCGTGGAGGTGAACGCCTATATGCAGACCCTGTACCCGAACATCTACGCCTGCGGTGATGTGGCCGGACCCTATCAGTTCACGCACACCGCCGCGCATACGGCCTGGTATGCGGCCGTCAACGCGCTGTTTGGCCGCTTTC
>JASFJQ010000324.1:0-3731 GCA_050121305.1 Chromatiaceae bacterium | reverse complement strand
ACCGGTCAGCAGGGCATGATCAAGGCCGAGCAACCCGATATCGTCGACACTGCCATCGCCGCCGGCTCTTTCAACACGCTGTTACAGGCCGCACAAGAGGCTGGCTTGGTAGAGACGCTGAAGGGCGACGGTCCGTACACGGTGTTCGCACCGACCGATGCCGCCTTCGCCAAACTGCCGGCCGGGACCGTGGAGGCGCTGCTCGCCGACAAAGAAAAGCTGGTCAAGGTCCTCACCTACCACGTCGTGCCTGGTAAGCTCGACGCCAGCCAGGTCACTGCGATGACCAAACTCGCTACGGTCGAGGGCACCGACCTCCCGGTCAGCAGTATCTCGATCACCAGTACCGATATCATGACGTCGAACGGCGTGATCCACGTGATCGACGAAGTCCTGATCCCGCAGAGCTAAGATAACTGAGGTAAACCGGGGCCACGGGGCCCCGGTCGAGCGCCGAAATCACCCACAACGCAGAGGCCGTCCGCCCATGTCATTGCTGCAGAAATTGCCCGGATCTCGGCGCGAACCGCACGGACTCGAATGGCGCATCGCCAAAAAGCTGCCGTGGATACTGCTGGGCGGTACTGCCATCCCGGCGTTGTGTTTCCTCTACGCCGTGCTGTTCCCCAACCCCGACATCGGCGACCCGATCGAGAAGTATCTGTCAGGCGTGGCCATCGCCGCCGTGGCCGCGACGCTGACCATCTGGACGGCCGTGTTTACCGTGGCGATCGGCTGCGGCATCGTATGGATCATGAAGGGACCTGCCTATGTCGCCGATCGCTATCCGCTGATCGATGCGGATGCACCCGCTATCCCGTCCCCAGCCGACCGCGCGGAGCGAGCATCAGGACCCCGCTGATGCCCAGCCCTTCCCAAAACGCGGCCCAACGCACAGTTTCCCGGCGGTCAACCGTATTCAGGTAGGCCCACACCCGCTGGCGGCCTTGCCCGATAATCGGTCATAGTACGGTTCGTCCGACAACGTTCATCTCCCGTTCGGCCCCCGGGCCATTAGATATGCCCGAGTTGGCCGACGCCAACACTGACGCATACCACGGCAGGGATGATCGGGACCTGTCACTATTGATCGCGAGACCGCCGAAATGAAACATACCCTGACCCGCTGTATGCTCAGCTGCGCCATCACATTCGGACTGACCGGCTGCGCCACCGAGAACGATCCCAACCAACGTGCCAAGGTCGGCGCGGCCGTGGGTGCAGTCGCCGGCGCGGTGATCGGACACCAGATCGACGATGATTCGGGGAAATGGGTCGGTGCCGCCGTCGGCGCGCTGGCGGGCGGCGCCGTCGGCCATTACATGGACAATCAACAACGGGAATTCGAGGCCGCCCTGCAAGACGAGCGTGCTGCCAATCAGCTTGAGATCGAGCGCCTGCGCGATGACACCCTCAAGCTGACCGTCGACTCGGAGGTATCTTTCGACTTCAACAGATACGACATCAAGCCCGCATTCCGCCCGTCGCTGGACAAGCTCGCACAATTGTTGATCAAGTATGACCGCACTGTCGTGCACGTGATCGGGCACACGGACAGTATCGGCTCCGAGGCGTACAACCAGACGCTATCGGAGCAGCGCGCGCTGAGTGTCGGTGACTACCTGGCTGCCTACGGCGTGCCACGCCAGCGCCTGCGCACCGAAGGTCGCGGCGAGCGTGAACCGCGCGACACCAACGCAACCGAGGCGGGGCGCCAGCTCAATCGCCGGGTCGAGATCTTCGTGAAGCCGATCGTCGAGGGACAAGAACAACGGGCCTACGAGTCGCCGGATTACTACTGAATCAGACCCGCGGGTGGGGCCGGCATCTCCGCCGGCCGCCAAATCCGCTACCATGCGCAACAGGCCTCCATATCGAGACGGCATGCAAGCATCGCTGCGTACAATCCGCCGCATCTGCGCGGCTACCACCTGGGTACTGTTGACCTTCCCGGCGGCCAACGCGGGAGAGGCGCTGCTGAGCGGTGAGATATTGCGCGCGGAGGCCAGCCAACGCGTCAACAATCTGAGCACCGCCGAACTGGTCGAAGCGCTCGAGCAGCGGCCGCACAGTGTACTGATCGATGTACGTACGCCGCGCGAGATCCATTTGCTTGGCGGGACCATCGATGCGCCGCGCAGCTACAACATCCCACGCGGCTGGCTGGAGTTTCGTATCGCCGACCGTGTCCCTGACAGGGATACCCCGATTATCGTCTTCTGTGGGATCAATCAACGCAGCCCGCTGGCGGCGCAGCGGCTGATGCAGATGGGTTACCGTAACGTCAGCAACTACAGCGATGGCTTCTTTGCCTGGCGCGACGCCGGCCTGCCGATCGAGGCGCCCGACGAGGCGCTCGACTCCATGCTCTTCAGCCGGCCGCGGCCGGTGGCCGATGGCGTTTGGTCGGCAATCGGCGCGACCGAGCCCCCGAGCTACGAGAATTCGGGACACAACAACAACCTGTCCTTCGTGATCAGCAATGACGGCGTGCTGGTCGTCAATGCCGGCGACAACTATCTGCTGGCCCGTGCACTGCATGAAGAGATCCGGGCAATCACCGATCAGCCCGTCAGATACGTCGTGCTGGAGAATGGACAGGGCCATGCGGCCATGGGTGCGGCCTACTGGAAAGAGCAGGGTGCGCAGATCATTGCCCATGTCGACGCCTACGCGGAACTCGAGGCCCACGGCGACCGGATCCTGGAGCGGGTATTGCGGCGCAACCGCGACAAGGGCATGGGCACCCGGCTAGTCTTGCCCGACGAGACATTCACCGAGCGCAAACTCATCCAGCTGGGCGATAGGCGCATCGAACTCCTGCACCTCGGACCCGCGCACAGCCCGGGCGACATCTCCGTTTGGCTGCCCGACCAAAAGGTGGTGATCGCCGGCGATATTGCATTTCACCAACGCCTATTGCCGGTGTTCGAACATACCGACACAGGCGCCTGGATCGAGACCTGGGAGAGACTCGAGGCACTCGGGGCCGAGATCGTGGTCCCAGGTCATGGCGAACCTACCGACATGGCGGTGGTGACCCGGTACACCCGGGATTATCTGGCTTACATGCGCAGCCAGATCGGCGCGCTGATCGAGAGCGGCGGCAGCCTGCAAGATGTCTACGGTATCGACCAGTCGCCGTATCGACACCTGGATACCTTCGATGAACTGGCGCGCCTCAATGCCAGCACCATCTTCCGCGCGATGGAGTTCGAGTGACGTCGATGCCTCAGCCCGGTGCCCTTATGGATCGACCCTTGCCGGGCGGGCGGACCCCACTGTGACCATCTGGGTGGACGCAGATGCCTGCCCGCGCGTGATTCGCGACATCTTGTTCCGCGCCGCCGAGCGCTGCGAGATTTCAGTCACCCTGGTCGCCAATCAGTCGATTGACCTGCCCCGTTCACGGTATGTGCGCATGCTGCGCGTGGGATCCGGTTTCGATGTCGCGGACAACGAGATCGCACGCCGGGTCGCCCCGGGCGACCTGGTGGTCACGGCCGACATCCCGCTGGCCGCAGAGGTGGTGGAAAAGCAGGCCCTGGCACTGAGTCCGCGCGGGGAGCGCTTCACGCCCGACAATATCCGCGAGCGTCTCAACATGCGCGACTTCATGGACACCCTGCGCGCCAGCGGTATGGCTAGCGGCGGACCACCGCCGCTGTCGGCCACCGACAGACAGGCCTTCGCGAACGCGCTCGATACCTATCTGAACGCACGCGGCTAGC
>JASFJQ010000323.1:0-3731 GCA_050121305.1 Chromatiaceae bacterium | reverse complement strand
GTCCCGGTCCTAAGGCGCGCGCTATTTCTCAAAGACGCCCGCAAGATCGTCCCCGATCTCAAATATGGCGATATGAAATTCGCGCACCATGTCGGCGGTATTCGCCCACAGCTGATCGACAAGGACAATCGCAGGCTGATGATGGGCGAGGCCAAGATCGACACAGGCGTGGGTGCAGTGTTCAATATGACGCCCTCTCCCGGCGCCACGTGCTGTCTGGAGAATGCCGAGGTCGATATGCGCACCATCACAGAGTTTCTGGGCGCGAAGGTGGACGAGGCCCGCTTCGCCGAAGATCTGTTGATGGATGACCAACGGCATGCGAGCAAAGACCTGCCGGCGCATATCATCACCGGTGCCGATGCGGCCTAGCGGGTATTTGTCAGTGATCGCCGCTCAATGCGGACAGGAATCCGTGGCCTCGAGGGACGCCCATGCTGCTCAATTACTCGCCCACTTCCCCCTTCGTGCGCAAGGTCAACGTGCTGCTGCACGAGACGCGTCTTGCCGACCAAGTCAGGCTACAGACGGTCGACGGCTGGGCCGAACCCGAGGCGCTGACTGCCGAGAATCCGCTGTCCATGGTCCCGACACTGGTCCTCGACGATGGCTCGACGTTATTCGACAGTCCGGTGATCTGCGAATTTCTGGATCAAATGCATCGCGGTGCGCGCATGCTCCCTTCGTCGGGCGAGGCGCGCTGGCAGGTCTTGCGCGACCAGGCCCTGGCAGATGGCATTCTCGACTGTGCGGTGCTGGTATTCGTCGAGGTCAATAAACGACCGGAAGGCAAGCGCTGGGACTGGTGGTTGGAACTCAAGCGACGTGCCATCCGGCGTGCACTGGCGTCCCTTGAGCAACATGCGCCCGATATTGGCTCGCGCGTCGATTTGGGCAGCATCAGTATCGCCGTAGCGCTCGCCTATCTCGACCTGCGCGGTGCCGTCGGGGAATGGCGCGACACATGTCCTGAGCTCGCGGCCTGGTTTGCGGTGTTTTCCGAGAGGCCCTCGATGCGCGCGACTGCGCCGCCGCCGGTATAGATTCAGGTGTCGCTCGCGATCGTCTGGTTCCGCCGCGACCTGCGGCTAGAAGACAATCCGGCGCTGGCGGCTGCGCTGTCCAGCCATAGGCAGGTGCTGCCGCTGTATATCTATGCCCCACAGGAAGAGGCACCCTGGCAGCCGGGGGCAGCGGCACGCTGGTGGCTGCATTATGCGCTAGACGACCTTTCTGAACAGTTGGCGGGAAATCTGCTGATCCGATCCGGTGACAGTCTCGCGATTTTACTGGAGATCGCTGAGCGCAGCGGCGCAACCGCAGTGTATTGGAACCGCTTGTACGAACCGGCGGCAATCGCCCGCGATACCGAAGTCAAGCAGCGCCTGCGCGCGGCCGACATCACCGCCGAGAGCCGCAATGCGGCGCTGTTGTTCGAACCCTGGGAGATAAAGAACAAACAGGGTCTCCCCTTCAGGGTCTTTACGCCCTTCTGGAAAAGACTGCTGGACGCCGGCTTGCCGCAGGCGCCGGACAAGCATACCGATCTGCGCTCGCGCATCGTCGGCCCGACAACGTTGAAGGGTATCGATCGGTGCACACCGGAGAGCCTGAAGCTCCTTCCCACTGTCCGATGGGATTCGGGAATGCATGCCGCGTGGCGGCCGACACGCGCGGCGGCCGAGGCGCGCCTAGAGGAGTTTGTCGCCACCGAGCTGCACAGCTATGCGCAGGGTCGCGATCTGCCGGCCAGCGACCAAGTCTCGCGGCTGTCACCCTATCTCCACTTTGGCCAGCTGGGGCCGCGTGAGGTCGTGAGCGCATGCCGTCGCGAGCGGCAGGCCGCGGCGGCGTTTTTGCGCGAGCTCGGCTGGCGCGAGTTCGCCCATCACCTGTTGTTTCACTTTCCACACACCGCGGAGGCGGCGCTGGACTCGCGTTTCGCTGCATTCCCATGGCGCGAAGATGCGATGGCGCTGCAGGCCTGGCAGCACGGCAACACCGGCATCCCGCTAGTCGACGCAGGGATGCGTCAGCTGTGGGCGACCGGCTGGATGCATAACCGCGTGCGCATGATCGTGGCATCGCTGCTGACCAAGAATCTGCTGCTACCCTGGCAGGCAGGGGCAAGCTGGTTTTGGGATACCCTAGTGGATGCCGATCTGGCCAGCAACAGCCTCGGCTGGCAGTGGACCGCAGGCTGCGGCGCGGATGCGGCGCCCTATTTCCGGGTGTTCAATCCGGTACTCCAGGGCGAGAAGTTCGATCCTGACGGCGGTTACGTGCGGCGCTGGGTGCCGGCGCTCTCTGCCGTGCCGACCAAATGGATCCATCGGCCGTGGGACGCACCTGACGATGTCTTGGCCGATGCGGGTGTTGAGCTCGGTCGGGACTATCCGCACCCGATTGTCGACCTGAAGGCCTCGCGGCAACGCGCACTCGATGCCTGGTCGACGGTGAAATAGGTCGCCTCGGGCGTGCGGCCGGCTGGCGGATCAGCGCCGTGGTTTGCCTCCGCCGGTCACCGGGGAGATGTCCCCGCCCGCTTGCTGCGCCGTCGCTGTACTCGCCTGTAGTTGGTAGTTGGCGCGACGTCTCAGGTAGGCCCCTTTGCGCAGGTCGCCGTGATAGTGGACTTGTGATTCGGGCGGCGTCAGTGGTGTTTCGACGGCCGGGGCTAACTCGCGTTTGTTTGAAGTCATTTTGGGCCTTGCCGGGTTGACTCGTGTTTGAGATTTGTTCTGACCCCGGCTTTAGCGGCCATGAGGTCTGCGCCCTGAATGTTATAGACGCTTTTCTTCAGCTTGCCAGGGCAAGTCGCGGATTGGCGGCCCGATAAGTATTTAATTTCTGATCGCGGTCACAATGCGGAGGGCGCGCCCGGCGAACCGGGCGCGAACAGGGTCTGCGAGGCCGCGGGGCCGGCCGGGGCGTTGCGGCTCAGTGCCTGCCCGGGTGATCGCCGTTGACGGCGATGTTCTCGACCTCGGCGAGTTTTTCCAATGCGACCTCCATAAGCCAGCGCGCGCGCGCCGTCATCTGATGGAGATAGCCATGCAGCGCCGCGTCATGCTTGGTCGCCACTTCGCATTCGGCGCTGTAGTCCTCGAACGCCGCCAGCTGCTCGATGACGCTCGCCATGTGATGTGGACACTCACACTCCAGACTTGTCGTCACCTCCGATAGGCGGACGAGCTGTTGGCTGGTGAAGCGCTTTGGCGGGATGGGATCGTTGCTGGCGACCCGCGGATCCCAGGCCGGCGGGCGCCAGTCGACCTGCTTGGCCTGACTCAGCTGGCATTGCTGCCAGATGTGCTCCAACGCAACCGGGGCACGCAGGGTCTGCAGGCCATAGCGCTGCAGCTGACTCACGATGTTGGACGGGCTGAAGGCGTAAATGACCAGGATGCGCTGCGCACGCTTGCGCAGCTCAGGCGCGTTCAGATCGCGCGCGATGCTTCGATCCAGAAACGGCAGCTCGATGACCAGGGTGCTGCACTCGGTATCGTCCTCGAGGAATGAGGCCAGGTCCGTATAGGCACCGGCCAGCTCCAGGCCTTCGGGCATGCCATCGGTATTGCAGGCACGCACCGAGATCGCCTGTCCGACCACGCAGACCTCGTGTTGGCCGCTGCCCATCGGCGGCAGGTTGGCCGGCTGCGCGCTGTTCAGGCGGCGGTTTAGCTCCTCGACCGCCAGGTTGGCGACCGTACTGATCGCGTAGCCCTGAT
>JASFJQ010000322.1:0-3743 GCA_050121305.1 Chromatiaceae bacterium | reverse complement strand
GGCCGCGCAGTCTGAGGCGTGGTAGCCCGGCGACGCCATGGGCCAACGCCGGCAGCTCGGCGGGCTGTACGCCTCCCTTGGTCGCTTCGCCCGACAGATTGACCTGGATGCAGACCTGAAGTGGCGGCGCTTGCAGTGGGCGATGGTCGCTGAGGCTTACCGCATGTTTGTGCTGGTCGATTCCATGCACCCAGGCAAAATGTCGACTGATCGCCGCGGTCTTGTTGCTCTGCAGCCGCCCTATGAAGTGCCATTCGATGGCGAGGTCCGCGAGCTCGTCGATCTTGGGCATGGCATCCTGCAGGTAATTCTCGCCGAACCGCCGCTGGCCCTCGCGGTACGCTGCCACGATGTCAGCGGCCGGCTTGGTCTTACTGACCGCCAGCAGGGCGATCTCTTCGGCCTGTCGCCCAGCCGCCTCGGCAGCCGCACGGATGCGTCGGCGAACCTCGGCCAATCTTTGAGGAATTTCATTCATCAAATGGATATTATAGAGAGGCGCACGGCGGGGCGGCTGAGCTCGTGCGAATCCGATTCAACTCCAGCGCCGCGCTGTCGCTAACTATAACCGGCTGTTGCTTTCTGTTTTTACTCTGGTTGCTGCAGGAACATTATGGATATTGCTGAGCTCCTCGCTTTTAGTGTCAAGCACAACGCTTCGGACTTGCATTTGTCGGCGGGATTGCCGCCAATGATTCGTGTGGATGGCGACATTCGGAGAATCAACGTCCCGGTGTTGGACCACAAGATGGTTCATGAACTCGTTTACGACATCATGAACGATAAACAGCGCAAGGACTATGAAGAGTTCTTCGAGGTCGATTTCTCGTTTGAGATCCCCGGGCTCGCCCGTTTCCGCGTGAACGCGTTCAACCAGGATCGTGGCGCGGCCGCGGTCTTCCGAACCATCCCCTCGAAGATCCTGAGCCTAGAGGAACTCAACTGCCCATCGGTCTTCCGCGACATCTGCGATAATCCGCGCGGCCTGGTGCTGGTAACGGGGCCGACGGGCTCCGGTAAGTCGACCACGCTGGCCGCGATGATGGACCACAAAAACGATACAGAGTATGGACACATCCTCACTATTGAGGATCCGATCGAATTCGTCCATCAGAGCAAGAAATGCCTCATCAACCAGCGCGAGGTCCACCGGGATACGCTGGGCTTTGCCGAAGCGCTGCGCTCAGCGCTGCGTGAGGACCCTGACATCATCCTGGTCGGCGAATTGCGCGACCTGGAGACCATCCGTTTGGCGATGACGGCGGCGGAGACCGGCCATTTGGTCTTCGGAACTCTGCACACCAGTTCGGCGGCCAAGACCATCGACCGTATCGTCGACGTCTTCCCGGCTGGTGAGAAATCCATGGTCCGCTCGATGCTGTCGGAATCGCTGCGCGCGGTCATCTCGCAAACGCTGCTGAAGCGCACCGGCGGAGGGCGCGTGGCCTGTCATGAGATCATGATCGGCACCGCCGCGATTCGAAACCTGATTCGTGAAGACAAAGTCGCACAGATGTATTCCGCCATCCAGACCGGCCAGGCGCACGGCATGCAGACGCTCGATCAGGGGATGCAGGAAATGCTGAAGAAGGGATTGATCTCCAAGCAGGATGCCATCGCGCGCGCTGTGAACAAGGAGATGTTTTCCTAGGAGTCTGCGCGCTAGAAAGTATCCCTACTGCAAAAGCGCCACGGCGTTCCATTTTACTGTTCTTTTTCGTTGCCTAGTGCCCACCATGCGCCTCAAGAGAACAGAAAACCGTCTTCGCGGTGCCACTTTTTCGCTACGGGCATTTCTGCTACGCAGACCCCGAGCGGTGGATCCATGATTCCTTACACTGGACGCCAGGATCGGTTTGTGTTCTGGTCCGTCATCGAATAATCATCGGTTAGGACGCGTGCCGACGCGGGAGGATCGCATGGACTTCAATGACATTCTGGAAATGGTCGTCGAGAAAAAGGCATCTGACCTTTTCATCACCGCTGACATACCTCCAAGCATAAAGGTGCACGGCCGGGTCATGCCGGTTTCCAAAACCCGCTTGGATGCCTCACAGTCGAGGGAGCTGACGCTGGGGCTGATGACGCCCGAACAGCGCGACGAGTTCCTGCACACAAAGGAATGCAACTTCGCCTTTTCTGCAAAGAACATCGGCCGTTTTCGCGTCAGTGCTTTTGTGCAGCGGGATTGTGTCGGCATGGTGCTGCGACGAATCGAGACGCGCATACCCAGCTTCGAAGAACTTGGCCTGCCGCGGACCCTCCATGAGCTGGCGATGGCCAACCGTGGGATCGTTTTCTTTGTCGGTGCGACCGGTACCGGCAAGTCGACATCGCTTGCTGCAATGGTTGGTTACCGCAACCAAAACAGCACCGGCCACATCATCAGTATCGAGGATCCGATCGAGTTTCTGCACAGCCACGCAGGATGCATCGTAACGCAGCGCGAAGTTGGTATTGACACCGAGTCTTATGAGGTGGCGCTACGCAACACATTGCGTCAGGCGCCAGACGTCATTCTCATCGGCGAGATTCGAACCCGCGAAGCCATGGAACACGCAATCAGCTTCGCCGAGACCGGTCACCTGGTCCTGACCACTCTGCATGCCAATAATGCCAACCAGGCCCTGGATCGCATGCTGCATTTCTTTCCAGAAGACCAGCATGATCAGATCCTGATGGATCTGTCATTGAACCTGCGTGGGATCGTTGCCCAACAACTGGTGCAGCGGGCTCAGGGCAATGGTCGCAAGGCGATCATGGAGATACTGCTGAATACCCCCTTGGTTGCCGACCTTATCGTCAAGGGCGAGGTGAGCAAGCTCAAGGAACTGATGAAACGATCGACGGAGCAAGGCATGATCACGTTCGACCAGGCGTTGTACGACTCCTTCCGACGCGGCGAAATAACTGAGAATGACGCGCTGCGGTATGCCGATTCCTCCAACGAAGTGCGATTGATGATCAAGTTGGGTGACACGAGTCCGAGCGCGTTGAGTCGAGAGGCCGGGACCCTGGATTTTCGGGAGTAGTTCGGCTCGCAGACCTTGGTCCGCACTGCAATTTTAAGTTGCCTTGAGCGATCCAGTCGTTTAATTTCTAACCGCCCGCGACGGAAAACGGTGAGATAAGCGGGCCAGACGCCCTCACGGCCCGGTCTGTGAGGCCCCGGACAGGTGCCGGTGTCTGACGGATATATTGCAGCTGGTTGCGCTGCCGGAAGGTTTTCACGGAAGAAACGACGCTTGGCCCAAATTCGCTTCAGCCTGCTGCCTGGCGCCTACAGCGCGCCGTCGATCGGCTCGCGAGCTCCTGTTTGCGTAGATAAGATCCCCTGGGGCGCTGCATGCGCCCCGTCACAGTGGCATGTCGAAACGCTCGCGACGGAAAACCTTGAAATAGGCCGGCTAGAGTCGTCAAGCGCCGTAGGTCGGGCTATAGCTGGTGCCTCGATGCCCGTCGATTCGCACAATTCAGCGGCTGCTTCGAGCTCGGCGGGTTGCCGCAGGCCCCTGGGTCCTGCATTTCAACGATCCTGACGGACCTCATGCGTAATTCGGGTGACATGGACGATCGCCGGAAGAGAATCTTCCTCGGTTTCAGGTGGAAGATGTTCCTGGCTCTGACCCTCGCTTTCCTCGTCTTCAACGGCAGTTCAGCTTTCCTCGTATACCGCAAGACGGCGGGTCTTCTGGAGACCCAGCTGTCGAATCGCCGGCTCAGGCAGGTGCGCGACCTGAATC
>JASFJQ010000321.1:0-3745 GCA_050121305.1 Chromatiaceae bacterium | reverse complement strand
CGGTAGCCGACCATTCATCTGCCCACTCACCCATCGGTGACGCCGGGGTGATCGGATAGATCGCGATCACCTCATTGGTCAGGTGGGCGATGCGCGCAGCGGCTTCGTTGCCGTCGACCGTGAGTTGTCTGGGAGGCATTTGGACCCCCGATATTGGTGGTCGTGGATTCAAGAGTGACCAGGGTCGAGCGCGGCGGCAACTGCCGGTGCCTTATTGCTTGACGCATGTCAAGCGCATAGCGGGGCGCCCTTCGGGCCGGGCCGTAAGCGCCATCGCCTGTGTCTCGCTCGCTTGAATTAGCAACGGCTAGTCCAGCGCTCGCGAGCCTTGCCGATGACGCTAGAGGATGTACCTTGTGAGGTCCTCGTCGTCGGCCAGATCGGCGAGGCTGCGTCTGACATACTCGGCATCCACGGTGATGGTCTGCCCGGCATAAGTCGGGGCCATGAAGGACACCTCCTCCAGCAGGCGCTCCATCACAGTGTGCAGGCGACGCGCACCAATGTTCTCGGTCTTCTCGTTGACCTGCCACGCGATCTCGGCGACTCGCTGGATGCCGTCTTCGGTAAACTGGATGTTGACGCCTTCGGTGCGCAGCAAGGCTTGATACTGCTCGGTCAATGAGGCGTCGGGCTCGGTGAGGATGCGGATGAAGTCGTCGGTCGACAGTGCGTCCAGCTCCACGCGGATAGGCAGACGGCCCTGCAGTTCCGGGATGAGATCGGACGGTCGGCTGAGATGGAAGGCGCCGGAGGCGATAAAAAGTATGTGGTCGGTCTTCACCATGCCATGCTTCGTCGAAATGGTGCAGCCTTCGACGAGAGGCAGCAGGTCACGCTGCACCCCCTCGCGCGAGACATCGGCGCCTTGGTGCTCGCTGCGGCTGGCCACTTTGTCTAGCTCGTCGAGGAAGACGATGCCATGCTGCTCGACCATCTCGAGCGCGCGCAGCTTCAGGTCTTCCTCGTCGACCCGCTTGGCGGCCTCTTCGTCGCGGATCTGCGCGATGGCGTCTTTAATCCGCAGCTTGCGGCGTTTCGTGCGTTGTCCGCCGAGGTTCTGAAACAGTCCCTGTAGCTGGCTGGTCATCTCCTCCATCCCCGGCGGGGCCATGATCTCGACGCCCAGACTGGTACCGCTGGTCTCGATCTCGATCTCTTTGTCGTCCAGTTCGCCGCCGCGCAGCTTGGTGCGGAACTTTTCCCGCGTGCCGCCGCCGTCGGTACGCACCGGTACCGCCTCCTCGTCCCAGCTGGTGGTGCGCGCAGGGGGCAACAGGGCGTCGAGGATACGTTCTTCGGCCGCCTCGGCGGCCACGTCCTGTACCTTGTCCATCTCTTGCACGCGGACCATCTTGACGGCGGAATCGGCGAGGTCGCGAATAATGGAGTCTACTTCCCGTCCGACATAGCCGACCTCGGTGAACTTGGTCGCCTCCACCTTGATGAATGGCGCATTCGCAAGCTTGGCCAGACGGCGGGCGATTTCGGTCTTGCCGACCCCGGTCGGCCCGATCATCAGGATGTTCTTCGGTGTGATCTCATTGCGGAGCTCCTCGTCGACCTGGGTGCGCCGCCAGCGGTTGCGCAGCGCAATGGCCACCGCGCGCTTGGCGGCCTGCTGGCCGATGATGTGCTTGTCGAGCTCGCGCACGATAGCTTCGGGAGTAAGTTCAGGCATCGCTGTCCAGCTCTTCGATGACAAGTTTGTGGTTGGTATAGACGCAGATGTCAGCGGCGATCTTCAACCCACGCTCGACGATCTCACGCGCCGTCAGCTCGGTGGTGTCCAGCATCGCGCGTGCGGCCGCCTGGGCAAAAGAGCCCCCGGATCCGATGGCCATCAGGCTGTCTTCCGGCTCGACTACGTCGCCGGTGCCGGTGAGGATCAGCGAGGCCTGTCTGTCGGCGACCAGCAGCAAGGCCTCGAGGCGGCGTAGCATGCGGTCGGTGCGCCAGTCTTTGGCCAGTTCGACCGCGGCCCGCGTCAGGTGACCGGAGTGTTTTTCCAGCTTGCCCTCGAAGCGCTCGAACAGCGTGAAGGCATCGGCGGTCGCACCCGCAAACCCGGCCAGCACCTGCCCTTTGTACAGGTGACGCACCTTGCGTGCATTGCCTTTCATCACCGTGTTTCCCAGCGACACCTGGCCGTCGCCGCCGATCACGACCTTGCCCGCACGCCTGACCGACAGGATGGTTGTTCCTCGAATCTTGTCCACGATACGCCCTGAAGGCAGAAAAGACCCGCAGTGTAACGGATTGCGTACTCGCGCAGGAAGGCGGCACCGCCGCCTCGCAGCGGGGGGTGCGACTGCGGGTATCATTCACTTGCGACGCTTCGCCCGCGGGTGGGTCTGGTCGTAGACCTGCGCAAGGTGCTGGAAGTCGAGATGGGTGTAGATCTGGGTCGTGCTGATGTCGGCATGCCCGAGCAGCTCCTGCACGGCGCGCAGATCCCCGGAGGACTCCAGCAGATGGCTGGCGAAGGAATGCCGCAGCATATGCGGATGCACATTTTGCGGCATTCCTTGTTGAATGGCGCGTTTGCGCAGGCGGTCCTCAATCGCGCGGGCGCTCAGGCGGCCGCCGCGCCGGCTGACGAACAATGCCGGCTCGTTGGCCCGCGCCAGGCGTGGACGTGCCTCCAGCCAGTGCGCGATGGCCTGGCGTGCGAGGCGCCCGACCGGCAGCCGGCGGGTCTTGCTGCCCTTGCCGGTGACCTGCAGAAGGCCGTCACTGCCGTGAACATCGGCTTCATCCAGGGCCGCCAGCTCCGCCAGGCGCAGGCCCGAAGAATAGAAAAGCTCCATGATTGCACGATCGCGGCGGTCCAGTGCGGTGTCCCCGGGCAGCGCCATCAAATGTGCGAGCTGATCCGCATCCAGCGTGTGCGGCAGACGGCGCGCTGCCTTGGGTGCGCGTATCCCTTCGGCCGGGTTATTCAGCACCCGGCCCTCTCTGAGCAAATAGCGGTACCAGGCGCGAACGGCCGAGAGATGACGCTGCAGACTCTTCGGCGTCAGCCCGCGGCGATGGCGGTCGGCTGCGTAGGCGCGTATCTGCCGGTTGTCAACCGTCAGCGGGTCCAGGTCGCCGTGGTCGTGCAGCCAGGCCAAGAGGTCTTCGATGTCGTGTCGATAGCTGGTGAGGGTACGAGGCGAAAGACGGCGTTCGTAATGCAGGTGGTCGAGAAATGCGCGCAGCAAGGGCGCGTAGCGGGCCGCGCGGCAGGCAATCGGTGGGATATGCTGGCTAGATCCCAGGGCTGGATGCCGATTGCAATTTCGCGCTGACCACCTCGGCCAGTCGCTGCAGGAAGTCGACGCGCTTGCCTTCGTGAAAGCGCTGCGGATCACGACTGCCAATCGCGAGCACACCGGCCAGCGGTGGCGCGGTCAGCGGAATCAGTGCTGCGGACCCGGTCTCGCCTGCCTGTGGTCCGAACAAGTACTCCAGTTTGGCCTTGTCCAGCCGCCCGCAGTTCGGGCGCGCGCGCTTCAGAAAATCACGAAACAGCGCCGGACCAGCCTCGTGCGCATGTGCCTCGAGTTGCTCTGAGGCAAAAAGTTTCATCTCCACTGCGTCGGCCTTGAACTGTTCCCGCAATTCGTCCTGCAGCGTGTTGAGCACCTCGTCAAACGAATGTGTCTCGATCAGCGCCAGGGTCAGCCGATGCAGGCGCTTCGCCAATGCGTCGTTCTCCCGCGCCACGCTGACCAGGTTCTCGAGCTGGCGGCGGTAATTG
>JASFJQ010000320.1:0-3749 GCA_050121305.1 Chromatiaceae bacterium | reverse complement strand
CCGACGCTGCGGCGGCGGCTAAAGAAGGGGGACAGCGTCGAAGACTACGTCCAACAGGTGGTCGAGAAGAAGCTGAGAGACCCGGTGCTGTCGTTCCAGTTACGCAACGGCTTCGAGGTAATCGGTATCATCCCCCACTATCTAGCCGCCGATCGTGACTCGCTAGGCTATGCCGTGCACCTGGCGTGGCACAACCCCAAGGTGGATCATGCGGTGCTGGCCGGTCGCAAGAAGCGTTATGGCAGCCGCCCGCCGGATTCCATCCGGGTCGGGGCAGTCCAGTACAAACAGCGCCGGGTGAGGTCGTTCGAGGAGTTTCTGTCGCTGATAGAGTATTTCGTCGACGTGGTGGCCGACTACAAGGGCGATTTCGTGGTTTTCCCGGAGATGTTCGTGCTGCAGGTGTTGTCGATCGAGGACCAGCAGCTCACGCCCGCCCAATCGATCGAGGCCCTGAGCGAGCACACGCCCCAGTTCAAGGAGGCGCTTCGCGACATGGCCATCCGCTACAACATCAACATCATCGGCGGCTCGCACCCGACGCGGATGCCCAACGGTCGGGTCGAGAATATCGCCTACATTTTCCTGCGCGACGGCGCGGTCTACGAGCAGCCCAAGATCCACCCGACGCCGAACGAGGTGTACTGGTGGAACATCGAGGGCGGTCGTTCGCTGCACGCGATCGAGACCGACTGCGGTCCGATCGGCGTATTGATCTGCTACGACTCGGAGTTCCCCGAACTGACGCGCCATTTGGTGGACCAGGGGGCGCAGATCCTGTTTGTGCCGTTCTGCACAGACGAGCGTCAGTCCTACATGCGGGTCCGCTATTGTTGTCAGGCGCGTGCGGTAGAAAATCAGATCTACGTCGTTATGGCCGGCAATGTGGGCAATCTGCCGGGGGTATCCAATATGGACATCCAGTATGCGCAGAGCTGCATATTGACGCCATGCGACTTTCCGTTTGCGCGCGACGGAGTGGCTGCGGACACCACGCCGAATGTGGAGATGGTGGCGTTCGCCGACTTGCGCCCGGAGACACTGCAGATGGCGCGCAACAGCGGTACAGTGCAGAACCTAAGGGACCGCCGTCACGACCTCTACAACGTAGTATGGCGGGGCGACTGAACGGGTAGGGTCGTTGTTGAATGGCGCCCCGGTGATTTTCAGGGGCGGACGCTGCGGTGCGAGGACTGCAGCGCGGGGATGACGACGCAGACCGTCCCTGGTCTGCGCGGTCGATGATGTGGGTCAGCCGACTTTCATCACCCAGGCCGTACACCAGCCGTTGGCGTTGACGGCCTTGCCCGGGAATATCGAACAGGCGCGCCATTCCCCGTCACCCTGGCCGAACAGCTGACAGTTACCACAATGTTGCGTGTCCGCCGGCGCGCCGGGCTTGTCGGTCCGAGGGGCCTGGCTCGCGTCGTGCTTGTATTGCAGGCCGACGGCTATCGGATCGTCTTCGGTCACATGCGGCAGCTCGGAGGCTGCAGCGGTTCCGGACGTCATAAGTCCGGCTAACGGAATGGCCGCGACGCCGCCCGCAATGAGTTTGATTGCCTGCCGGCGATTAGGATCGATGGGTTTGTCGCTCATATTGCACCTCGTTGATGGGGAAGCATGACGAGTCGTCGATGATCGACCCGCGGTTTGCGCTGAATTGGTCGGCCAGATCCAACGTTAGACTGCGTTGTGTTTGACGCCGTTCCGCGCCAGAGACTCGGCCGAGTCCATGATTCGGCCGGGATTATGCCACCAAGCGACGCGCGAACGCCATGACCTACCTCGGGAAGATTGCGGGTTCGCCCAGATCCGTGGCACCCGACTCACTCCGGACGAAAAACCGGCGTCTCAGCGGTTGCCGGGGGCGCGGTTTGCGGCGCTCTCTCGGCCCGCTCGTTGCCAACAGTCTGCTGCGTCCGGCTCGGGTCAGCGCGGTCGCGCACGCGGGTATGGCCGGCCGCGCCAAGGGCCTGGCGGGTCAAAGGAGTTCCAAGAGACGAATCAGCGTGCGGAGCTTCTCGTCTTCCTCGAGCGCGCCTTCCCAGAAGACGTAGTGGGACTCTTCACCAGGCCCACCGACCGTCAATTGCGCCTCGAAGGCGGTCGCGCCCTCTGGCAGTGGGTGCGCGCGAGGCAGCCCCAGGGCCTTGATCGCCTCGATCAGTTCTTGCTGCTGCGCCTCGCCCAACTGCCCCTTGCGCGGCGCCTCGCTGGTATAGGTGCCGCTCTCGACCATGAACTCGCCGTGACTGTCGATACGGATGGTGAGCGCGTAGTCCTCCTCTCCAACAACGCGATATTCGATCGGTACCATGGGCCTGTGTCCTCGTTAAAGCGGTATTTGCCCCATCTCAGGGCATTGCCGTGGCGGTCGTTGAATCAGGGCATCGCGCCGGAGCAACGACTATTTTGATGGTTCGATCCGGCCATTTCCAGCACACTCGGCGTGTCGAGCAGTTGCGGGTGGTCACCGTGGCGCACGATCGCGGTGATCAACCGGTCCATCGGCTGACGATGCCGAGGCGTTGCGCCAGGATTTCCACCAGGGGTCGAAGCCCTTGGTGTTTCAGCAGCTTGGAGGCCATCTCGGCCGACACCCAGTGCCGTCCGCGTTCGGGCTCCTCCCACTCGTCCATCGGGATCTCTCGACTCACGGCCATGGGGTAGACCGCGACGCTGCAGTGAGCACCCCACTTGGAGTAGCGATAGCCGCCCAGTGGCTCATTATCCACTTCACCCTCGATCCCGGCCTCCTCCCAGGCCTCTTTGAGCGCGGCTTCCTGCGGGCTGTGTCCAGGGTCGACGATACCCTTGGGGACCACCCAGTGTTTATCTCCGCCGGAGCGAACCAGCAGGATCTCCAGGTGGCCGTCCCGAATGCGATAGGGGATGACTGCCGACTGGGTGTAGTAATACGCCGGGCGGTCCCGCTGTTCGCTGCCATCCGGACCGGGAAACGGGAAGCGCCTGGGCAGTTTGGCGGCATGCTGCAGGCGCAGCAGCGATGCCGAGCCCCGTGCAAGATCACTCCAGTCATCGGGCATCGCCAGGCGCGCCAGCGCGGCGGTGGGCAAGAGCTGGCCTTTCTTGGGTAAGTCTTTCGTTTTGCCGCAGAGGTATCTCAGCAATCGCTCCAGGCCGGGGTTGTGCCCGACGAGCATGATGCGTTGGGACTCGGGTGGACAGGCGGCGAGCTGTGCCTTGAGGACAGACAGGCCCGCCAGATAGAGCGGCTTCTTGCGCTGAATCTGACGAGCATCCAGACCCATGACGTTGCAGCACTTTTTCGCTGTCCCGAATGCGCGCAGCGCCGGTGAGCTGATAACCAGGTCGGGCAGCAGGGCCTGCTGCGCCAGCCAGACGCCGATCCGCTGGGCGGCGCGCTTGCCACGGCTATCCAGGTGTCGATGGTAGTCATCGACATCCGGATTCTTCATCGACTCGCCGTGGCGCAGGATCAGGAGTTCGCGCGGCATGCTGTGTTAACTCTCGAGGCCGTGCGGTCGGGCTGCCGAGGCATCGAAATCCACCGCGCAGTGGGCCGCGCGATTCAGGGATCCTGTCCAGCATGGCGAGACAGGCGTCGAGAAAATCGATGGAATCATGCAGCGGCGTGATGTGCTTGGTTTGGTATCGCGATGTTTGAAAGGGTCGGCGACATGAACCAGTCCGCGGACATCGACGGCCGCGCCGGGAAACTCGGGTAGCATCTCGATCATGGGCGCAGATGTGGTATGGCCAGG
>JASFJQ010000319.1:0-3752 GCA_050121305.1 Chromatiaceae bacterium | reverse complement strand
GTGGGCAGCGATTGCGATAGGCCGCCAAGACCCCCTCTTTGCGCACCACGAACAGCCGCAGTGGCGTCTCGGCGCCCAGCATCAACTCAAAGCCACGCGACCCCGGCTCGGGGATTTCGTCAACGGCACAGAGTTCGAAGCGTGCGCCAGTGCTGCTCACTGACCGAGCTGAGTCAGCTGATTCGACAGCGCGTCGAGCAGTTCCCCGTTACCCATGACGATGGCAATCGCGCCGAGCAGCACCAGCAATGCGGTGCCCACCAGTCCTGCCACCCAGCGGCGAGGCTTGGCGACATTGGCCATTCCAATCGGCCGACTGCTCGGCCGCAGACGCTCGTCGCGCAGGTCCGCAACCTTCGCCTCCTCCGCGTCTTCCTGCACGCGGATCAGCGCCTGCTGCAGTTGGTCTCGGGCCCTTTCTGCGTCACGTCGACTCGCCAACGCCGTGTCGGCCTCGGTCTGCGCCTTCTCGAGTTCGCGGCGCATCTCGTCGAGCTGGCGGTTGACGTCTTCCAGACCGTCTTCGAGCATATGCCGCGCCTCTTCGGCCCCGGTGAGTTCACGCTGGCGCTCCCCGAGTGACGACTCCAGGGTCTCGATACGCTGCCGCATGGCCTCGTAGGATATCGCCTCACGACCATCGGCCTGCTGCAACCGGCGTAGATGCGACTCCGCGGCAGCAAGCTGCTCTCGCATCTCGGCCACATCGCGGACCGCCCGATCCCGCACCATCTCGAGTTCTGCCCGCAGCGCGATGAGTTCGGCCTGTTCCGCGCGCGCGGTCGCCAGTGCATGTTCACGTTCCTCGAGCCGCTGCTTGATATCCAGCAACTCTGCGCGCAGACCCTCTATGGCCTGTTCGTCACCCGACGCCTGTTCACCGAGCTGCGACCGCAGCGATTCGTTTTCTGCGCGCAATTGGTCCAGTGCCGTCTCCATCCGCTCCGCGACCTCTTGCGCCTGTTGGTCAGCGGCCGAAAATGCCTGCTCCGCGCTGGTACGGACTGCCTCGGCCTCGGCAAGGGCGGCGTTCAGGCGCTGCTGTAGATCCTCGACCTGTCGTTGCGCCTGGTCCCGTGCGGCATCAGCGGTCGCCAATGCCGCCTGCTGGTCATTCACCTGTTGGCTGGCATCCTGCAGGCCGGCCTCCAGTTCACTGATCCGCGCATTGGCCTCCCGTAGCTGCAGCAGTTCCCTGGCCGATTCCTCGGCCCTACGCTCGGCCTCCTCCAGCGCATGCTGTTGCGCCGCGAGCTGCCCTGCTGCGCCTTCCTGCGCCTCGTTCAGCAGGCCTTCCAGCTCGGTGATCCGCGCCTGAGCCTGTTCCACTGTCTCACGCGAGGCCTGTTGCGCCGCTTCGAACTCGGTCTGCAGCGCGGCATGCTCGCTGCGCAGCTGGGCCTGCTCGGCCTGCAATTTCTCGGCCTGCTGCTGACCTTCTTGCTGTGCAGCCTCCAGGGCGCCCTGCAGTTCGCTGCGCAGACTGTCTGCCGCCGCATGGGCGGCGGCCAAATCTTGCTCGGCCTTGGTCTGCAGGGCCGACAGCTCTGCACGTGCCTCGTCCTGTTCGGCCTGCAACTGGCCGCTGGACTCGGCAGCCAGCTCCTTGACTTGCGCGAGTGCGCGATCGGAGGCCTCCGTCGCCTCCCGTAACTGTTCCTGTAATGCGTCGCGTTGTTCGGTCAACTGCGTCAAGTCGGCGCGCAGCTGCTCGGTGTTCTGTCTGGCCTCTTCCTCCTGGCGGGCGAGCCGTTGTTTGAGTTCGGCCGCCTCCGCCTGGCCGGACTGGAGCTGATCGAGCCGGTCGGCCAGCAGCGTACCTCTGGCGGCCTCGGCGTCGGCCTGCGCGGCCATCTGCTTCTGATAGTCCTCGAGATCCTGCCGCGCCTCCTCCAGATCCAGCTGCAAGGCTGTCATCTCTTCTTTGAGTTCGCCGCGTTCACGCGCATATTGCTCCCGCTCCTCTTCGCGGTGCTCCAGCACCTCGTTGAGTCGCTCGGCCAAGTCTTCGAGGCTGCTGTTGGCAGACTCCGCCCGCTCGCGCTCACCGATGAGTTCACGCTCGGCCTTGGCCAGCCTTGCCTGCAGCTGTTTGTCCAGACCCTCGATCTCGAGCATGCGGTCACGCAGCGAGGCGCGCTCGCTCTCGACTGCATCGAGATTACTGGTCAGCTTCTCCATCTCCGCATAGGCCTGCTGCTGCGCAGCCAGTGCCTCACGCTTTTGCGCCTCAGTCTCGATCAATTTACGGCGCGCCTGGTCCACTGCATGCCGAACCTGCTCGAGATGCTGCTGACGTTCTGCTGCGGCACTCTCCTGGTCGCGTTGAACGAGGTTCAGGCGCTCCTCGAGCTCTTTGGCCCTGCGCTCTGCCTCGCGCACCCGCTCCTGGACGATGGCATCCTCGGCAGGCTCCACGGCGGCCTGTTCTTGCGTGCTTTCCTGCTGCTCGACAAAGGTGGCGCTGTTTCCCTTGAGCACCGAGACATCGAAGCCGCGTTCGGCCAGCAGGAAGGCACCGGCCATTGCGCGGCCGCCGCTGTTGCTGTAAAGCACGTAATGACGATCTGGCGCCAGGCTCGAGGTCTGATAACGCAGCGACTCGAACGGCAGATTGATAGCGCCAGGCCGGTGCGACTCATCAAATTCATCGCTGCTGCGCAGATCCAGCCAGAGTGCGCCCTGAGCCACTTTTTCCTCCGCCGCTTTCGCGCTGAGCCGCTCGAGGAGCGGATCCTGAATCAAGTCGAGGAAATCGGCTTTGCTCAGACGCAGGACTTCGCCGTCCTGCAGCATGCTGACTGTCGAGTTGCGCGGGGTGTCCGACAGCAGGGCCTCTTCACCGAAGGCATCGCCGGGGCCCAGAGTCGCGAGCTCGACGGGTCCCTTGCCATCACCGGCATCGCGTCTGACGACCGCGCGTCCGCTGGTCAACATGTAGTAGAAGTCACCCGGGTCTCCCTGGCGCACCAGATCGCTGCCCTTCTCGACTTCGACCTGCTCGACACTCATCATCACCCGCTGCAGATTGGCCGCGGGCACCTGCTGCAGGACCGGCGACTGCAGCAGCATGCTCATCCAGTCATCTTCGGTGGCGGCGTCGAAATCTCTGACCTGGTAGTCGACCGTCTCGCTGCGCGCCAACAGATCGTTCAAGCGGCGACTGTCTACGCGCGCAATGCGTACCGGAGATTTGGCACGTGCGGAATGGCTGCGCGGGATCTGATGGGCCAACGGAAAACGGGCCGTATCACTCCCGGCCTCGATCGTCTCCACCACCTTACGACCGTTGAGCAGGGCGACGGTCCCATTCAGGAGATAGACATGCTCATGGTCGGTATCTCCCTGTTCAAAAAGCATTTTTCCCTTGCCCAACGACTCGAATTGGACCTCGTCGAGGAGTTCAATAAGGGCCTCTTCCGGCAGGGTATGCAGCGGCACCAAGGCGCCCAGGCGTGCCGTTTCCTCATCGGATGGGTTATCTGTCGTACGAGTGGCTGTATCCATTAGAAAATGCTGACCCCCATGGCGCCGGTGGATCGCAGCGCGCTTCACTGCTTATCGACCCCTGGTATTGGCTTCTTGAGCGTTTCCGCTGCAAGTCGATGCCTGGTGATGCGAAAACTAGCACTGGATCAAAGTCGTTATCTCGGGGACGACACGCACGTCGGACTTGACGCAGTTTTGGTGCAGGCCGCTGCATAGCAATGAGCTCCGCTCATCCCCGTTGTCGAATGGCCGAGCGACTCTCC
>JASFJQ010000318.1:0-3761 GCA_050121305.1 Chromatiaceae bacterium | reverse complement strand
CGCTAGTCGGAGGACAGGAGACAGCATGCTTTCCCCCTTGGCCCGGTCGATATTGAGACGACTGGGACCGGGATAGGCTAGAGACGGGCCGGAGTGTCTGGGTAGTTCCCTTGGCTGGAGGCGTTCTGGAAAGCAGAGATCAACGCCATCCAATCAGCAGTCGTCATCGGCTGCTATTAGTCCGGTGTCTGGGTCTCGCAAAGGCGTACCCTGAGCATCGGTCCTGATGGTATTGATGAACATCATGTTTTCGACTCGCTCGAACTCTTCTCCCATTGCCCGGTTGACCGCTCGGTCAGTGAGCCCTTCGTAGATATACACGCCTCCGCGGGCCTCGTTGCGCAACTCGCTTTCTGTCGGTTCAAACAGACGGCGCATTTCTAGCTGTCGATACGCTGGCTCAGCTGCCGGATCCGCCGACGCCGATTCCCCAGCCACGGGCGCCAGAATTAAGATTGCGAGAATACTAAGAGCATGCGTTTTCATTTTCGCCTCCAGCTACAACGTTGGCAGGGGCGAAACACGTAGACCGACGATCTTCGGCTCTATCCTGCAGGCGATTAGCTTACAGCATCTGAAACGAAATTGATTCTCATTATTTAGCCGCCTCTCTTTCGGGTCTGTCCGTCTATTCGTCCAGCCCTGCTTTCTCAGCGTCCGCTCGCAGCATGCTGCCGCCGCCCGGTTAGCCCGAAGTTCCCTCTCAAAATCGGCGTAATTTCGACCGCAAGCCGTTGCCGGGAAAGGGGAAAGTGACGGAGAGCAGCCGGCATTATGTTCCCATGTAAATGCCGATAATAAAGCTTGCATAATTATGATTATCGACTATACATGTTGCCATGTACGTCGATATCGTCCCCAATCGCAAGTCCCGCCCTGCCGTGCTGCTGCGCGAAGGCTGGCGCGAGGGCAAGAAGGTGTGCAAGCGCACCGTCGCCAATCTGAGCGATTGGCCGGCACGCAAGGTGGAGCTGTTACGCCGGGTGCTGCGCGACGAGCCGCTGGTCTCGCCCACCGAAGCCTTCGCCATTGAGCGTTCCCTGCCCCATGGTCACGTGGAGGTAGTGCTGGAGACGATCCGGCGCATCGGCTTGGATACGCTGATCGGCGCCAAGCGTTCGCGCCAGCGGGATCTGGTGCTGGCGATGATCGTCGAGCGGTTGATCGCGCCGTGCTCGAAGCTGGCGACCACGCGGGCGTGGCACAGTACGACCCTGGCGGAGGAACTGGCGGTGGGGGATGCAGACGAGGAGCAATTGTACGCGGCCATGGACTGGCTGCTGGCACGCCAGGCGCGCATCGAGAACAAACTGGCGGGGCGGCATTTGTCCGATGGCGGGCAGGTGCTCTACGACGTGAGCTCCAGTTATTTCGAGGGACGCAGTTGTCCCCTGGTGCAGTTCGGTCACAGCCGCGATGGGAAACGTGGTCGGCCGATCGTGGTCTATGGGGTGCTCACCGATGCACAAGGACGGCCGGTCTCGGTGGAGGTCTATCCCGGCAATACGGCAGACCCCAGCACGGTGCCCGATCAGGTGGAGAAGCTCAAGGGGCGTTTTGGTCTGAAGCGGGTGGTCTTGGTCGGGGATCGCGGCATGCTCACGCAGACGCAGATCGAGGTACTGAAAACCCATCCGGGAATCGGTTGGATCTCGGCGCTGCGCAGCGAGAAGGTGCGCCAGCTGGTCGACTCGGGGGCGTTGCAGCTCTCCTTGTTCGATGAGCAGAATCTGGCCGAGATCGCCTCAAGGGATTTCCCTGGCGAGCGGTTAACGGCCTGCTTCAATCCCCTGCTGGCCGAGGAGCGCCGGCGCAAGCGTGATGAGCTGCTGGCGGCCACGCAGGCGGCGTTGGCGAAGATCCGTGCCGAGGTCAGGCGTCGCACCCGCACCCCGCTCAGTGCGGCGCAGATCGGCCAGAAAGTGGGTCGGGTGATCAACCGTCACAAGATGGGCAAGCACTTCGAGGTGACGATTGAGGACGGCGCCTTCAGCTACCGGCGCCGCGAGCAGGCGATCGCGCGCGAAGCACAGCTCGATGGACTGTATGTCATCCGTACCAGCGAGGCACAAGAGCAATTGTCCGCCGAACAGGCCGTGCGCAGCTACAAGAATCTGGCCCGGGTGGAGCGGGCCTTCCGCACGCTCAAGGGTATGGATCTGCGTATCCGCCCCATTCATCACCGAAACGAAGATCGGGTCCGCGCCCATATCTTCCTGTGCCTGCTGGCCTACTATGTCGAATGGCACCTTCGCCAGGCGTGGGCTGAACTGTTATTCGACGATGAGACCCTGCCGCGGGAGCGTCTGCATCGTGACCCGGTGGCAGCGGCCAAACCGTCGAAGGCGGCCCAGAAAAAGAAATCTCAACGACGGACCGAGGAGGGGTTGCCGATCCATAGCTTCTCGACGCTGATGGCCGAACTCGGGACCCGCTGCCGTCATCGCTGTCGGCTCAAGGCCGATCCCGACACCCCGTCCATTGAGCAGGACACCGAGCCTACGCCGCTGCAGGCGCGGGCCCTTGGGTTAATACGCATGTTCCCAGTTCCGGGAACTTGATATTTTATACTTTCCTCTTACTATCAATAGTATACGTACGAATCAAATACGGAACTTCGGCCTAGCGCCTGCCGCCTAGTACCTCATTCCGTCTCAATTTGCGGATAGAGTCGTTTGAGTTTGACACGGGCATCGGCGGTCGTGAAGTGCCAGTCGACACCGGTTTGTTCAGCATTGCGCCGCTCGGCCCACGCCTTGGCTTCGCGTCGCAGGGTTTCGATATCAGCAATCCTTCGCGAAAGACATTGTTTGGTGAACACGCTCAGCTCGATCTCAGCCATGTCGAGCCAACTGCCATGCTTGGGCGTGTAATGGATTTCCAACCGGTCCAGGAGTCGACGTGCCTCCGAGGGGGCAAATGCCTTGTACAGGGAGGCCGGCGTATGGGTGTTGAGATTGTCCCAGACCAAGACCACTTTTTTCGCGTTCGGGTAATCCACGTCGAGCAGTTCCTTGATCTCTTGGGCCAAGTCGAGCGCGGTTTTCGTGGGACGGACGTTCACCTTGCGCCAGCCACCCAACGGCTCGGTCAGCATGAAATTGTTGGCCGTACCGGCGCGCTCATACTCGTAGTCATAGCGCCGCGGTTGCCCCGGTTCGACAGCGATGGGCATGCGCGTCTCGGCAACCAACTGAGTCGGCTGCTCATCGAGACAGACGACCGGGCGGTCGGGATCGTAAGGGCGTTGGTACACTTCAAGAACGTCCTCCATGCAGGCAACGAATTGCGCATTTTGCTGCGGCGGGATCACCCAGCAGACACGCAAGTGCGGCTTCAGTGCGTTTTTTTCAGTGTTCGCATCACGGTTTGTGGCGAAATCGACTCGACGATCTCCAACTCGATCATTTCCTCGGCCAGCAGCTTCAACGTCCAACGTGCCCGCCCTTGCGGCGGTTCCGAGCAAGCGATCTGCACGAGGCGCGCTTCTTTCTCGCCGTCGAGCATCGGTTCGATTGGCGGGCGCGCGCGTTTCTTACGTCCCAGCGCCGCCTCCAGACCTTCCTCCACCAACCGTTGCCGGATGCTGAACACCGTGCGCTCACTGCACCCGAACGCCTCGGCGGCTTGCCGGTCGCTCCACTTCGGACCATCTGCATCAATCTTCAACAGCACGTTCGCATGCTTGATCTTGTGGGCAGCCGTTTTGCCTTTGCTCACCAGCCCCGTCAGTTCCGTGCGTTCCTCCGGCGTGAGACGCG
>JASFJQ010000317.1:0-3783 GCA_050121305.1 Chromatiaceae bacterium | reverse complement strand
CGCAGAACGTCCGGGAACCTGCAGGATGATGCTGGCGCCCAACAAGACGCCCGGCAGGCCGGTCGCCAGGATGAACAGTACAAAACGGCGACGCAGTCCGTGTTCCCGCAAGTGGCGCAGCGTAGCGCCCAGCCCGAGCGCGACAGAGGCAATCTTGTGGGTGGCCAGCGCGACGCCAAAGGGTAGACCGAGAAATATCAGCGCCGGTAGCTGTAACAGGCCCGCCCCGCCCCCCGCGAACGCAGAAAACAGGTTCGCAAACAGGGCGACCAAAAAAAGTATGAAATGTTCCACAACTTGGCCGCTAACAGGGGGCGAGGAAATATTATAATGGTGGATGTAGGGTCCACCGATCATGAGTAGCCATGAGTTTAATGATTCGTTTCGTTATCGTCGCCGGCCTCGCCACAAGCGTGATGCTTGCGCCTGCATCCGCGGGCAACATCAAGAAATGGGTAGATGAGAACGGCGTTACCCACTATGGGACAGCCGTACCACCACAGTACAAGAACAGGGCCCATACCGAGCTCAACCAGCGCGGGATTGCGATCAAGCGCCACGAACGGGCCAAGACCGCGGAGGAGATCGAAAAGGAAAAGGCCCTTGAGGCCCTGCGCGCCGAGCAGCAGAAGCTGTTGGAGGAACAGCAGGAGCGTGATCGGATCCTGTTGAGCCTGTACCGCAACGAAGACGACCTGGTCATGGCGCGCGATGGCAAGATCACCCAGTTGGATGCGCAGATCAAGCTCAAACACGGCGATATACGCCGTCTCAAGAACCGGCTGTCGGAATTCCAGGCGGACGCCGCGGCAACGGAACGAAGCGGCAAACAGCTCAACGAGCGTCAGAAGACCAATCTGGAGAGCACCCAGCGCTCGATCGAAAGATCCTATGCCATGATCCTTGCCAAGGAAGACGAGAAACGCGCCACTCTCGAGAGCTATGACTACGATCTGACCCGCTTCCGCCAGCTGCGACAGGGCGGCGCCCGCGCGGTCAACGCCGATGTCATCGCCAAGTCGGACATCCCCGATCTGGTGGACACCGCAGTACGTTGTACCGGTGCCGACTGCGGTCGCTTATGGGCGATCGCGCAGGAGTATGCACTCAAGCACGCAACGACACCGATCGATCTAGCCGCCGAGCGCATATTGGTTACCGCGCCACCCCGCGACATTCGGGATATCAGCATTACCGTATCCCGCCTCGAGGACAACAGCGCCGGCGGCGAACGCATCTTCATGGATGTGCAGTGTGCGAATTTCACCGAGGCCCGCGAGTTCTGCCGAGGATCGGAGGTCTCGGAGATTCGTAATAGTTTCCGTCTCGCACTCGAGCCCTAGTGCGCCGAGTCACGGCTTAGAGTCGTATTGGGAACTTGATGGTCGGCCGGCCGCGATGACAGGGGAACCGCGTACCGCCATCGAGCTCGGCCATCTGGTTCTCTATGTCCGCGACCTAAAGAAATCACTGCGATTTTACCGCGATGCGCTGCACCTGGAGGTCACTGCGACGTTGTTCAAGGGGCGGGCGGCGATGCTCAGCGGGGGTCGCAGCCATCACGAGATCATGTTGATCGCGATCGGCGAGGCCCCCGGACCGCTGCAGGGCAAACGCCTCGGCCTGTATCACTTCGCATGGAAGGTCGGAGAGGACTTGGTGAGCCTACGCACGATCTATCATCGGCTACGCGAAATGGGCGTGACCATCGATGGCATGGCCGACCACACAATCAGTCAGAGTCTTTATTTGCGGGATCCAGACGGCAACGAAGTCGAGCTCTACGTCGACGACCCGTCCATTGACTGGCGCAACGACACCACATGGGCATCGGCCCCGGTCAAGCCGCTTCAACTGGACTAACCTCCACAGCCTACCGATTTCCTGTAGCAGATCGCCGCGAGCGCCGCGGAGCGATCAGGAGGCGTCGAAAAGGCCATGTTTCAACACAAGCCAATCGGCATCCCAGGCTGACAAGGAACTCTGCGCAAAACGCGAACGCAGGAATTGCTGCATGCGGCCCTCGACAAACGCGGTCAAGAGTGCAGCGGCATCCTCGGGCTTGCATCGCAGACGCACATCCTGACGGAGCTGTGCCTCGCGAAGTATCTGCCGCAACTGGAGATCGATGCGTTCGAAAAACTGCTGTACACGTTCGTGAAGCCGCTCGCGCTCGCCGATCAGCGCTCCTCCCAACAGCACGCGGGTGATGCCGGGATTCCGATCGGCAAACCCGAGCAATAGATAGATCACCTTGGCGACGCGAGCCTCGGTATTCTTCTCCTCACTTAGGATCTGATTGAACCGCGCAAACACGTTTTCTTCAGCGAATCCGATCAACCCCTCAAACATACGCGCCTTGCTCGGAAAATGCCGGTACAGCGCCGCCTCGGATACGCCCACTGCGCGCGCCAGCGCGGCAGTCGTGATGCGATCACCCGGATGCTGCTCCAGCTCTCTGGCCAGGGCCTCGAGGATCGCTTGCTTACGGGACGGTCGCGGCATGTATGCGAACTATCTCCGCCGAATCAGGGTGCCGACACCTTCGTCCGTGAACAGCTCGACCAGCACCGCATGCGCCACGCGTCCGTCGATGATGTGGGCCGAATTCACGCCCGCCTTCACCGCATCCACGGCACAGCCGATCTTAGGCAACATCCCCCCCGAAATCGTGCCATCGACGATCAAGGCATCTACCGTGTCCAGAGTCAGGCCGGTCAAGAGCTGCCCTTGCTTATTCAAGAGCCCCTTCGTATTGGTCAGCAGGATGAGCTTTTCAGCATTCAGCACCTCTGACATCTTGCCCGCTACCAGGTCAGCATTGATATTGTAGGAACGACCGTCATCGCCGACGCCTATCGGCGCGACCACCGGGATGAAATCACCGTGCAGCAGCATGTCAACGACTGCGGCGTCGATGCTTTCCACCTCTCCGACATGCCCCATATCGATGATCTCAGGCGCCTGGGCCTCCGGATTTGCGCGCGTCAGGTTCAGTTTTCGCGCGCGGATCAGGTCACCGTCCTTGCCGGTCAGACCAACAGCAGATCCGCCATGGCGGTTAATCAGGTTGACGATCTCCTTGTTGACCAACCCACCGAGCACCATCTCGACCACGTCCATCGTCTCGGCATCGGTGACACGCATGCCCTGTACGAACTCCGATTGTTTGCCCAGGCGTTTGAGCAAATCACCGATCTGCGGCCCGCCACCGTGCACGACCACCGGGTTTATCCCGACCAGCTTCATCAGGACGACGTCGCGCGCGAATCCGGCCTTGAGGGCCTCGTCGACCATGGCATTGCCGCCGTATTTGATCACGATAGTCTTGCCGCGGAATCGCTGAATGTAGGGCAGCGCCTCGGAAAGGACGTGGGCCACATTGCCCGCCGCTTGTGCCGTCAAACTCATGCTTGTTCCGTTGGTCCTTTCTGCTGGATATCTTGCGCCGGACCCAGAGTTTAACCTGATTGGTGAAATATGCAGTTGGACCCGCACATCACACGAAGGCGGATCGAGTGGGCATCACCCAGTAGCCGCAAGAATGGCGCGGTCGCCGGCGGTCGGGATCCAGCGTGCAGACATCGGCCGTTGATGACCGCGGGCTTAGAATGGCGCTTGCATGTCCGGTGCCACACGGCGCAACAGATCACGGAACCGCGCCTTGATATCCTCGAGTGCGCCCTCATCGTCCGCCTCGAAGCGGAAGGTCAACGACGGCGTGGTGTTCGAGGGTCGAATCAGGCCCCATCCGTTGGCGAACTCCACGCGCAGGCCATCGAG
>JASFJQ010000316.1:0-3789 GCA_050121305.1 Chromatiaceae bacterium | reverse complement strand
CGGTCTTCGTGACGACCTGTCAACAGGTGCAGCGCATAGCGAATGCGCCACAGGTGCTCTTCGCCACGTTTGAGTTGCCGATATTCCTGGTCGTTCAGAAAGCCATGCTCGACCAGAGCCGCCATCGTGCTGACTCCGAAGTGTCGTTTGGCCACCCAGCCGATAGTCTGGATGTCGCGTAATCCTCCGGGGCCCTCCTTCACGTTGGGCTCAAGATTATGGCCGCTGTCGTCAAACTTGGCGTGCCGTTGGCGCTGTTCTTCGCGTTTGGCGGAGAAGAACTGCCGGCTCGGCCAGATATGCGTCGGGCCGGTTGCCTTGCCGAGCTGTGCATAAAGTTCGCCGCTGCCAGCGAGCCAGCGTGCCTCGACGAGGTTCGTGGCTACGCTGATATCCGCGCGTGCCTCATCGACGCATTGGCCGAGGCTGCGGACGCTGTGACCGATTTCGAGACCGATATCCCACAGAAACATAACCAGCGGTTCGATGAATTCGGCCAGCGAATGGGGATCGTCACTGGTAAGGATCAAGACATCCACATCAGATGCGGGATGCAGTTCGCCGCGGCCGTAACCACCGACGGCGATTAGGCTGGCCCCGACATCGGCGGGCAAAAAACGCGGCCACACGCGTTGCATCACGGCGTCGGTGAAACGCGCGGTTGTCCTCACGAGTACGCTGGCGCGCGTCCCTTGTTCGAAGCGCGTGGCGAGCAGCGCGCGGGCATCGCGCACCGTCGCCTTGAAGGCCGCGACCGGCGGTTCGCCGGCTTCGAGCCGCCGATCGAGGGTTGCCATCAGGGAATCGATCATTCGCTCAGCCGGTTGCGGCCTGTCTTTCCTCTTTGCGCAGAGTCAGCACTTCATAGCCGATTGGGGTCACCAAAATAGTGTGTTCCCACTGCGCCGAGAGCTTCCGGTCCTTGGTAACGACGGTCCAGCCGTCCGGCAGGAGTTTGACGTTGCGCCGGCCCGCATTGACCATGGGCTCGATGGTGAAAGTCATCCCGGCCTGTAGTTGAAGGCCGCTGTTCGGCGTCCCGTAATGCAGCACCTGGGGATCCTCATGGAACCCTCGACCAATGCCGTGACCGCAGTATTCCTGCACCACCGAGTAGCCGTTGGATTCGACGAACTTTTGGATCGCATGCCCGATATCGCCCAGATGTGCACCCGGCCGCACCAGTTCTATGCCCTTCCACATCGCCTTTTGCGTCACGTCGACCAGACGCTGGGCAAGGATCGACGGCTTGCCGATGAAAAACATCTTGCTGGTATCGCCGTGAAAACCGTCTTTGATCACCGTGATGTCAATGTTGACGATATCACCGTCTTTGAGCACCTTGCTGCCCGGTATTCCGTGGCAGACCTGGTGGTTTACGGAGGTGCATATCGACTTGGGAAACCCACGGTAGTTCAGGGGCGCGGGGACCGCATTCTGAACGTCTACGATGAAGTCGTGGCAGATGCGATCCAGCTGTTCGGTACTGACGCCAGGCTTCACGTGTGGGCCGATCATCTCCAGCACGTCTGCGGCCAGGCGGCCGGCGACGCGCATTTTTTCGATCTCTTCCGGAGTTTTGATGATAACCGCCATCGGCGCCCCGCGGGTGGAATTGATGAGAAAAACAACATCTTGGCGCCAAAACACGATTGAGGCCCAGGCCTGGTTATGGTATAAAACGCGCCGCTTGGCGGCAATGAGCGTCAAGCAACCCTGTTTTCAGGGTTATCGGAGGCCACCGGCCGCGGGTCAGGAACCGGCGCGGAGTGGTCCGAGACAACGACACACACGTGCCGCGCACTGGCGTCCGGGTGCCCGCTAGAGTTCGGGTTGGCCGTCAGGGTACGTGGAGGCCCAACCCAAGATTAAACAGAGTGAAACCCAACCAATGAGCAATGTATCAATGCGCCAGATGCTGGAAGCTGGCGTGCACTTCGGCCATCAGACGCGTTATTGGAATCCAAAGATGAGTCCCTACATCTTTGGTCACCGCAACAAGATTCATATCGTCAACCTCGAAAAAACCTTACCGCTTTACAACGATTCGATGAACTTCGTCGGTAAATTGGCGGCCAATGGCGGCAGGCTGCTGTTTGTCGGTACCAAGCGGTCCGCTCGCGACGTGGTCAAGGAAGAGGCGGAGCGCTGTGGGATGCCTTTCGTCAATCATCGCTGGCTCGGTGGCATGTTGACGAACTTCAAGACCATCAAGCAGTCGATAAAGCGGCTCAAGGAACTTGAGGCTATGGATGCCGACGGTTCGATGGTGGCCAGGTTCCACAAAAAAGAGGCGCTGACGCTGCGCCGAGAAAAAGATAAGTTGGCGCGCAGTCTCGGAGGAATCAAGGAGATGACCGGCCTGCCGGATGCGCTCTTCATAGTTGACACCGGTCACGAAAAGATAGCCGTTGCCGAGGCCCAGAAGCTGGACATACCGATTATCGGTGTCGTCGATACCAATAACGACCCGGAAGGCATCGACTACGTAATCCCGGGCAATGACGATGCCATCCGTGCGGTGCAGCTCTACGTCCAAGGTGCTTCGGCGGCCATCTTGGAAGGTCGCGCAGCCGCGGCGACCGCCGCCGCTGCCGGTCGCGGGCATACGGAAGAAGCGGCGGCCGGTTAGAGCCACCGCCGACAACGATTCGATAATACGCCCCTGTCCGGCTCGCCGGCCGGGGGCCGTTTGTTATCAGCCATATTCAGAATTTCCGAGGTACACAGCATGGCGATCACTGCTTCTCTGGTAAAAGAACTGCGGGAACGCACCGGCGCAGGCATGATGGAGTGCAAAAAGGCACTGACCGAAACCAATGGCGACATCGAGGCCGCTATCGAGAACATGCGTAAATCCGGTCAGGCCAAGGCCGCCAAGAAGGCAGGCCGGACGGCCGCCGATGGTGTAATTGTCATTGTCCAAGCAGACGGTGGCCGGCGCGCAGCCATGGTCGAGGTGAACTGCGAGACCGATTTCGTCGCCAAAGACGACACCTTCAAGTCGTTCGCGAACGCGGTGGCCGAGCGCGTGCTCAACAGCGATGCGGCCGATGTCGACGCGCTGATGGCACTGCCCCTCCACGAGGGAGAGGACACCACCATAGAAGAGGCGCGTCAGGCCCTGGTTTCGAAGATCGGCGAGAACATGACCGTACGTCGCTTCCTCCGCCACGAGGTGCAGGGCACGATGGCAAGCTACAGTCACGGCGTGCGCATTGGCGTCTTGGTCGACGTCAGCGGGGGTGACGAGACGCTGGGGCGTGATTTGGCGATGCATATTGCTGCCAGCAATCCAATTTGTGTACACGAAGATGAAGTGCCGGCCGAACTGCTGGCGAAAGAACGCGAGATTGCGGAGTCTCAGGCCAAGGAGAGCGGTAAACCGGACAACATCGTCGAGAAGATGGTCGAGGGTCGTATTCGAAAATATCTTGGCGAAGTAGCGCTGGTCGGCCAGCCTTTCGTCAAGGACCCGGACAAGAAGGTGGGTAAACTGCTGGATGATCACGCGGCGAAAGTCAACGCCTTTGCCCGTTTCGAGGTGGGCGAGGGGATTGAAAAGAAGGTTGAAGATTTCCGCGAGGAAGTCATGGCCCAGGCAGCGGCCGCGCGCGGCGAATAATCCCGGCAGCAGCCCGCGTCATTGCGGGCTGTTTCCTAAGCGCTGCCCATTCGAAGCCAGATCGATCTCTCTATGCCGAACGCTGCCGTACCACGTCGAATTCTACTGAAACTCAGTGGCGAGGCCCTGATGGGCGACAGCGAATTCGGTATCGATCCGGCGGT
>JASFJQ010000315.1:0-3798 GCA_050121305.1 Chromatiaceae bacterium | reverse complement strand
GTTCGGGGAGGGGGTGGTGCTCAATGCCGAGGGGCAGGGAAACGGGGCGCGTGTGCAGGTGAACTTCGAAGACGAAGGCGCCAAGTGGCTGGTCGTCGCCTATGCCAATCTCAGCCCCGCCTGATGAGCGTCTCGGAAGCGATGTCGCAGGCGCCCGCGTCCGATGCGGTCCCTGAGGTCCCCCCGATCCCGGTGTCGCTGTATGTGCACATCCCCTGGTGTGTGAGCAAGTGCCCCTATTGCGACTTCAATTCTCATGCGCTGCATGCGCCGGTCGATCAGGATGCCTATGTCGATGCGCTGTTGCGGGATCTGGATTTTGAGGTAGCGCGGCGCCCCCTGCCGGAGATCGGCAGTGTCTTCATCGGCGGTGGCACACCGAGCCTGTTCAGCGGTGCCGCGATTGGCCGTCTGCTCGAAGGCGCCGCGCAGCGCCTGCGCCTGGCGCGCGGTGCAGAGATTACGCTCGAGGCCAACCCTGGGGCTGCGGAGGCGGCACATTTTTCAGAGTATCGCGCGGCCGGTGTCAACCGACTCTCGATCGGCGTTCAGAGCCTGGATGACGCCAGACTGCAGGCACTGGGACGCATTCATTCGGCATCCGAGGCGATCGATGCTTTTCGCCTGGCGCGCGACGCGGGCTTTGACAATATCAACCTCGACATGATGTACGGGCTGCCCGCGCAGACCACCGCAGGCATGCTGGCCGACCTGCGGGCGCTGTTGGCGCTCCAGCCGGAGCATGTCTCTTGGTACGAGTTGACGCTCGAACCGAACACCCGTTTCCACCATCGGCCGCCCCCGCTACCCGACGAAGACCAACGGGTCGAAATGATGGAGCGGGGCCAGGCGGTCCTGGCGGCCCATGGCTACCGCCAGTATGAGATCTCGGCCTATGCACGAGACGATCGACTGTGTCGCCACAACCTCAACTACTGGCGATTCGGCGATTACCTGGGCATTGGCGCCGGTGCGCACGGCAAGCTGACGATGCCGCATTATCGCGTGCAACGACGCAGCAAGCAGCGTCAACCGGCGGCCTACCTCGGCTCGGCGGCGCAGGGCGCCTTGTCCAGTGAGCGGCGGGTGGGCGATGACGAATTACCGGTGGAGTTCATGCTCAATGCGCTGCGTCTGTCGGTGGGCGTGGCGGCGGATCTGTTCGCGCAGCGCACCGGGCTTGGAACGGCCGCACTGTCCGGCCCGCTGTTGCAGGCACGACGCTTGGGGCTGATGGTCGATGACCCGAGCAGGCTCGAGGCGACGCCACGCGGGCGGCGTTATCTCAACGACCTGTTGGCGCTGTTCGAGCCCGATGCAGAGAAGGCCGGATGAGCGCGATGGATTATCAGCGGGTGCAGTGTCCCTACTGTGGCGAGCCGATTGTGCTCCAGGTAGACGATTCGGCCGGTGAGCAGGAATATATCGAGGATTGCAGCGTCTGTTGCCGCCCGATCGAGGTCAGATTGAGCTGGGACGGCGATGGCTGGCGGCTAGCGGTGCGCCGTGACGATGAATGAGCGGTACCGATCATCGGCAGGCGGTCTACCGCGATGAGCAGTCGCTGATCTGATGTCAAATTGCCGGCGACGGCCGTTGGGCCTTGTAATACATTGAAATAAAAAGGAATTCTTCAGGAATCGGCATCCTCTTGGCGAGCCTTTAATTCGCGAAGACAGGCCCTCAGACGGTGTGATAGTTTGCTCCGGAACTCGGCGAGATCTGCAGGCTGACATGGATCGGCCGAGGCCCAAGACCCGGGGGCGTCTGCGATGGCCAAGCACAACACCGCCAAGATGGATTTCGACGCCTGGTCCGCGATGGCGCGGAGCGATCCGGAGGCGTTCGAATCGATGCGCCTCGCCGCCATCGAGGCGGCGATCGCGAGCGCGCCCGCGGCGAAACGCGAGCGTCTGCGCCGACTGCAGTGGCGCATAGACCAGGAGCGCCGCCGCTCACGCACGCCATTGGCCGCCTGTCTGCGCATTTCACGCATGATGTGGAGACAGGTCCTGGGGCCCGGCGGCCTCAATGAGCGTCTGGATGACCTGCGGCGCGCTGTCCATGGCCGACCGGCCCGAGCCGCAACGGGCAGGCCGCTGGGCGGCCAGGTGCTTGCCTTTGCCCCCCGCCGGGAATGAGCCGGCCCACTTGGAATTTTCCGGCTGGTGTCGTATCCTCTGCCGCCTTTCGCGCACGTCGCGGCCATCTGAACAAGACTGTATGCGGCCCACTGTCTAACCGCCAGGGGGCGTGGAGTGGTAATCCAAATGAAAGCCGACGTTCACCCAAACTACACCGACATCAAGGTCGTCTGCAGCTGTGGCAACAGCTTCAGCACGCGCTCCACGATGGGCGGCGATACCCTGCAGGTTGAGGTTTGCTCCGCCTGCCATCCTTTCTATACGGGCCAGCAAAAACTGATGGATACCGCGGGGCGCGTCGATCAGTTCCGCAAGCGCTTTCGTCGCTGAGTCGATTCGGCCCGGCCGCCTAGCACGAGGCGCCTCAGCGGCGCCTTTGCTTATTGGTAGACAGGGCGCCTGCCCCGCCATTGGAACCGAACATGAGCGATCTGCCCGATCACGAAGACGCCGATCTTGAGATAAACCGGGCGGCGCTGGATTATCATGCCAGGCCGAGACCGGGCAAGATCAGCGTCGAGTTGTCCAAACCGACCCGCAGTCAGCGCGATCTCGCGCTCGCTTATACCCCGGGCGTCGCCGAGCCGGTCCGCAGGATCGCCAAAGACCCGCAAGACGCCTATAAATACACCGCCAAAGGCAACCTGGTTGCGGTGATCACCGACGGTACCGCTGTACTCGGCCTGGGCAATGTCGGCCCGCTCTCCAGCAAGCCGGTGATGGAGGGCAAGGCCGTACTCTTTAAGCACTTTGCAGGGATCGATGTCTTCGACATCGAGGTGCATGCCAAACGCCCGCAGGAATTCATCGAGACGGTGATCCGTATCGCGCCGACCTTCGGCGGCATCAACCTCGAGGACATCGCTGCACCGCACTGCTTCGAGATCGAGCAGGCGTTGATCGAGCAGCTCGACATCCCGGTCTTCCACGATGACCAGCACGGCACTGCCATCATTATCGCGGCGGGGTTGCTGAACGCCCTCGAACTGCAGGACAAGCGGCTCGAGACCGCGAAGATCGTGGTCCTCGGTGCCGGTGCGGCCGGAATCGCGGCGGTGCGTCTGCTGATCGCCATGGGCGCGCAGCGCGACAATTTTTTGGTCGTTGACCGCAAGGGCGTGATCGAGCTCGGTCGCAAGGACCTCAACCCGTACAAATTCGGTGTAGCGGTATCCACCGAGGCGCGGACCCTCGCGGAGGCGATGCGCGGCGCCGATGCGTTCATCGGCGTATCCGGCCCGGATCTCGTCAGCCCGCAGATGTTGGCCTCGATGGCAGATCGGCCCGTAGTCTTCGCGATGTCGAACCCGATACCCGAGATACGCCCCGAGGTGGCGCAGCGGGTGCGTAGCGATCTGATCATGGCGACGGGTCGTTCGGATTACCCGAACCAGGTCAACAACGTGCTGGGCTTTCCGTTCATCTTCCGCGGCGCACTGGACGTCCGCGCCAGCCGTATCAACGAAGACATGCAGATCGCCGCGGTGCACGCGCTGAAAGACCTCACGCACGAGCCCGTGCCACAGGAGGTACTCGATGCCTACGGTCTCGAATCACTGGCCTTCGGTCCCGACTACATCCTCCCGAAACCGCTGGACGCTCGTCTCAGAGACGTGATCCCGCCCGCGGTGGCACGGGCTGCCCTAGACAGCGG
>JASFJQ010000314.1:0-3811 GCA_050121305.1 Chromatiaceae bacterium | reverse complement strand
CAGTGGGGTTGTCAGGACCTCGACCCGTGACAACAACCCGCTGATCAGGCCGATCTGGGTCATATCGCCCGTTGCCACGACGACGCCCTGTCCCTGGCCACTGGTCACCGTGGTGCCACTGAACGCCATGCAGGTGCGGTCACCCAGCGCGGCGTCGACCTCGACCACCGCCCCTCCCTTTTCAACCGCGACGGACTCGCCGGTCAGGATCGACTCCTGGATCTGCAGACCGTGCGTCCGCAACAGGCGCAGGTCGGCCGGCACCTTGTCACCGGCCTCGATCAGGACGATGTCACCCGGCACCAGTTCGTCGCCGTCAATCGTGTGCCGCTGCCCGTCACGGACGACTGCCGCGCGGGGTGCGAGCATCTGGCGTATGGCCTCCATGGCCGATTCGGCCTTGCCTTCCTGGACGAAGCCGATCAGTGCATTGACCAGGACTACCGCCAGAATGACCAGGGTGTCGACCACGTGGTGCAGCAGCGCGGTGATCACGGCGGCGCCCAGCAGCACATAGATCAGAATGTTGTGGAACTGCAGCAGGAAGCGGGCAAAGGGATTGCGCCGGGGCGGTTCCGGCAAACGGTTGGGACCATAGGTTTCGAGCCGGCGCTGGGCTTCGGCCTCGTCGAGCCCACTGATTTCAGCATCGAGCAGTTCGAGCACCTGGTCCTGTTCCAGGCTGTGCCAATCGGGTTGGCCGCTGCTGGCCATCGTTGCTTCCTCAGTCCAAAGTGACCGGCGTGACGAAGCCTGCCGGCTTGACCGCCAGCACCCCGCACTCGAGGTTGTTCAGGATGACTTCGGCGGTATTGCCGATCAGCAACCCTGGGATGCCGGTGCGACTGACGGTGCCCATAACCACCAGGTCCGCCTTCAGTTCGTTGGCCACCGCGGGGATTACGTCTCGAGGAGTACCCTCGCGAAGATGGAACCGTGGTGTAAGGTAGCCGTGGGCTTCACCGCCAAACTGTTCCCGCATCCGATTGTTCAGGGCGTCCAGCCGCGACTGGTGCTCGCGCCATTCGCGATCGCGATTGGTGGCGACCTCCTTTTCCGAAAGCTCACTGCCGAAAACCCGGATCATACTGTCGGAAATCGGCTCCCATGCATGCACCACGTGCAACTGGGCGAAATCCGTTACCGCGAGCGTGGCGGCAATATCGAGGATCTGTCGGTTCAGATCGCCCTCCTCATCGTCTTCGTTCCACGGATCGAAATCCACGGCGGCGAGGATATGGCGGTAGTTTGCACTCGTTTCACCCACCATGATCCAGACCGGGCACGGACACTTGCGCAGCAGATGCTGGTCGGTCCCACCGAACAGGAAGCTGTGGGCACCACCTTCGCCCACGGTCTTGATCACGAGGTCGTGCCGGCTGCGCAACACCTCGCGAATAACCTCCACGAAAGCGGTCCCTAAGCGGACGTCAACGACATGGTCTGTCTCTCTGCCCGCACTGCGAAGCAGGCCAGACAGCCGTTCGGTCGCCTGCTGTCGCAGGCGTGATCTGAGATCCTCGATTGCGATGCTGCCCGCAAACGGCCCAAGACGGGGTTCCTCGGCAACATGCAGGACCGTCAGGCGAGCCTGATTGTTTTCAGCCAGGCTCACAGCCCGTGCGACAGCGGCAATCGGTTCTGCGGCCGGGTTTTCCACGACGTAAAGAATGCTGTTGAATGATTTCATACGCCAACTCCTGAGCTGTGATCATCATAATACCGCCGACACTCCCGAACGAGCTTGTCGGCCGCTTCCTTTGCCGCGTCTGCGTAGGGCACCAGAACGAGATCTACACCATTTTGACGGAAGTCGTCCGCCTCGCGCCTGGTGGACGAAGAAATCGCGACCTTGCCGCGAAAGCTCTGTTGTTTGAGTCCTTGCAGCAGGGCCCGGTTCAATGCGCGGTCGCGCAGCGTGCTGACTACCCACGCGACCCTTTCCAGTGGCAGCGTGGCGATGAACTCTGGATCCTCAGCGTCGCCATAGCGTGCCCGATATCCTTCCCGTTCGTGCAGCCGCACGGCGGCCGGATCGAAATCGATCGCCAACAGATGGCAGCCACGCTCACGGAGCATGTTGGCGAGGGTCGAGCCGTATCGGCCGAGGCCGAACAGCAGTACGTCGACCCTGTCGTTGTCGTCGACCAGGCTGTCCATCTCGCGGTGCGTGACCTTGCGCTCGAACCAGCCGAGATAAGGCCCAAGACGTGCGTAGAGCTCGTGTGAGTAGAGGATCATGTAGGTTGAGGCACTGATGGTGATCAGGCCGACCAGTGTGACCAGGCCGACCGTGGATTGGTCGAGATGGCCGAGGCAATGGCACACAGCATGAGCAACTCGGGTGACCGGGCGAGCCGGTGCAGCAAACGCGGCAGAACATAGCGGATCAGAAGCGCCACGGCCAACAGCATCAGCACGCCCTTGGCGACAATCAGTAGCGCCTCTTTGCCCAGACTGGCGCCATCGATGGCCTGACCGGCGGCGGTATCGAACATCTGGTGCTTGGTGCCGAGGACTCCTGAACTCGCTAGCTGCCGCATACCTCGCACCGGCATACCCGCACGCACAGGGGCAGGGCGGCGACAGCATACTCAACAGGTCGAGCCCGGGTCACCTCGCATCAATCGTGGCGGTTGAAACGACGCTAACCTAGTTAGCTATTGGGAAACGAGGTCGAAGATTAGTGCCCCCCGGCGATAGATTCCGGCTGCATGTTTGACCGGGAGCAAAATGCTTACTTGTGGACTTCGATATCGGTGCATCTGCGGGCCGTTAAATGGAGAGTATCGCCGTTTCGCACCGGTCTTATCCGCTTTGACCTACCCGGTCATCAGCTTTGCTCGATGCTCGGCAATGAGGTCGAGTTAGCGCGCACACCGCAGATTGTTCGTCATTGGTGACGGACCTGGCGATGCGCGGTGATGGGAGGACCCACATTGGGTGTCGTGGTCCCCAAGTGATCGATTTGACTTGGTGGGCGCGGCTGGGTTCGAACCAGCGACCCCTGCCGTGTGAACGCGTTATCGCACCCGTTCCGGGTCAATGGTTTAGACAATAACACATTAAATAACAATCACATACCATCGCTGCCGATCACGCGGCGTCACCCCGAATTTCGTTGGCGCTGTGACAAAATTGTGGCAAAAACGGGATGATCGTCCTATTGATGCGAGCGGGAATCCTCTTGATTGGTCGCAGAGGCTAATTCCTCGGAACCAAGCGCGGGACCAAGTCAACCTGCCTTGTGCGTGACATGGCAGACACATATACTGGCACATATACGTGTTATCGGAGAATTTGAGCAATGGGTCAGGTGACTATTTATCTGGATGACGAGATCGAGAAAAGAATGACGGCCAACGCAAAGGCCATGAAGCTCTCGAAAAGCAAATGGATCGCCAATGTGATTCGCGAAAAGCTGGTGGACGAGTGGCCGGCAAATGTGCGGGAGCTGGCCGGAAGCTGGGAAGATTTCCCGACTTTGGAAGACATACGTGAATCGGAGCAGCGAGATATTACTCGGGAAGCGCTGTGATGTGGGTGCTGGACACCAACACCTTGATCTATTTTTTCAAAGGTGAGGGGAATGTCGCCAAGGAGATACTAGCGCGCTCGCCGAGCGATATCGGCATCCCGAGCATTGTGCTGTATGAACTCGAGGTCGGCATCGCGAAATCTACCTCGCCGCGCAAGCGCATGGGGCAACTCGGAGAGCTGAACGCCGTCGTACAGACTCTGCCGTTCGGCGCCGCTGAAGCGCTCGTCTCGGCCGCTATCCGGTCGAATCTCGAGAAGAAAGGTAAGCCTA
>JASFJQ010000313.1:0-3823 GCA_050121305.1 Chromatiaceae bacterium | reverse complement strand
GTGGCGTAGTAGTTGGTGATCGAGCCAAGTTCTTTTTCGCGCACCACACCGACGGCCGTCATGGTCGCCGGGATCATAATCAGCAGTAGCATCAGGATGCCGGGCACCATGGCGTATACGCTTTCGAATGCCTGGTTGTAGCGGAAGCGGGTCTCGATTTCGATCGGCGTTTGCGCGGGCGGAGCAGTCGCTGACCCGTTGCCCAGGGATTCCAGATAAATGCGATGCACGCCTTGTACATAACCGCGGATGGTGTCGCCTCGGAATGGGATCGCACCGTCTATCCAGAAACCTACTTCGGGATTGTCAGCGCGCTTCACATCACGACCGAAGCTCGGCGGGATCTCGATCGCCAGCGTGATATCGTCCGCCTGCAGGCGGCGCATCATGTCCTCGCCGTCTTCGATGTTGGCTTGGCGTTCAAAGTACCCCGAGCCCGAGAAGTGCTCCAGGTAGCTGCGGCTCTCGGGACTGCGATCGTAGTCCAGCACCGCGTAACGGATGTTCTCCACGTCGAACGAGATGCCGTAGCCCATGGCAACCATCAGTAGCAATGGACCGAGCAGGGCAAAGGCAAGGCGGATCGGGTCGCGGCGCAGCTCCATGGCCTCGCGCTGCGCATAGGCCCAAAAACGGCGCATCGAAAATCGCTGTGGCTGGCCCACTGCTTGCCGCGCTGGACGCTGGAGCAACTGCTCGCCGTTGTCGCTTCCGGCGGCCGGGTCCGAGCCATTCTCCTCGACGTAGGCGATAAAGGCATCGTCCAATGAATCGGCTTCTTGTGCCGCCTTCAACTCCTCTGGCGTTCCCTGCGCCAACACGCGCCCGTCATGCATGAGCGAGATTCGGTCGCAGCGCTCGGCCTCATTCATGAAGTGCGTCGAGACGAAAATCGTCACGCCTTGTTGCCGCGACAGCTCGACGAGCAGCAACCAGAACTTATCCCGCGCGATCGGGTCGACGCCCGAGGTCGGCTCGTCCAGGATCAACAGTTCCGGTTCGTGGATCATCGCTACCGCTAGCGAAAGTCGCTGGCGCACACCCAGCGGCAGCTCTTCGGCTCGCTGCTCCAGGTAGCGGTTAAGCTCGAAGCGTGCGGCGAGTTGGCTCATACGTTCGCGCCGACGCGCCGTCTCCAGGCCGAATAATCGGGCATGCAGATCCAGGTTTTGTCGTACGCTGAGCTCGCGATACAGCGAAAAAGACTGCGACATGAAGCCCAAGCGTCTGCGCAGATCTGCATCGTGATGATCGACCGGCAAGCCGAAGACCCAAGCCTGCCCTTGAGTAATCGGGAGCAGGCCGGTCAGCATGCGCATGGTGGTGGTCTTGCCACTACCGTTCGAGCCGAGGAAACCGAAGATCTCGCCCCTATGGATCTCGAGTGTCACGCTGTCGACAGCGGTAAAGGCACCAAAACGGCGCGTTAGCCCCTCTGACCGGATCGCCGGCGGCACGCCGGGCTTGGCCTGCCGTGGCGGAATAACGACCCGGCGATGATCGCGCCGGCGCTCCTCCGGCAACAGCGCGACGAACACGGCCTCCATGTCCTCCTCCCCCGTCTGTTGCCTGAGGCTCTGTGCAGTCCCGCTGGCCAATATCCGTCCGGCGTCCATGGCGACCAAGGTATCGAAACGCTCGGCCTCCTCCATATAGGCGGTAGAGATCAGGAGGCTGATGTCGGGGCGGCGTTGCCGCAGCGTTTCGATCAATTCCCAGAATCGCCGGCGCGACAATGGATCAACGCCAGTGGTTGGCTCGTCCAGGATTAGCAGATCCGGTTCATGGATCAACGCGCAGCACAAACCCAGCTTCTGTTTCATGCCGCCAGACAGGTTCGCGGCCGGGCGGTCGACGAATTCCGCAAGCCCGGTCGCCGCCGTCAATTCGGATATACGCCGGTGCCGTGTCGCTGAGGCTTGACCAAACAATCGACCGAAGAAATCAAGGTTCTCGCGTACCGAGAGCGTCGGATACAGATTACGACCGAGACCCTGCGGCATATAGGCGATCCTGTGCATCGCGACAGAACGTTGGCCGGGATCACCAAGGTCATTCCCCAAAACCCGCACCCGGCCGCTTTGGATGCGACGAACACCGGCAATCAGACCGAGGAGCGTGGATTTGCCGACCCCGTCGGGGCCGATCAGTCCGCTTGTGCATCCTGCCGGCAGAGTCAAGTCGACCCCGTCAACCGCAATGGTCTTCCGGTAGACGTGGTGAATGCCGCTCAGCTCGACGACGCTGTCGGCGCCTGTTCTTTCCACGATGGCAATTTCGGTTGGAGGTCTGGTGGCCACTCGCCTTCGGGGTCTACGCGAACATAGGCCACGCCCGGCACACCGGTCTTGACCAGGGGCTCGTAACGAGACAACAGTTCGGGAGCGATCTGCAACTTGACCCGGAAGGCGAGTTTCTCCCGAGCGCTGCGGGTCTCGACCTGCTTGGGCGTGAACTGGGCCCGGGAGGCGACGAACGAGACCCGGGCCGGGATGACGTACTCGGGTGCGGCGTCCAGGACGATGCGCGCCTCGGCACCCAGGGCAATCCGGCCCACCACGGTTTCGGGCAGGAAGATGACCATGTAGACATCGCTCAGATCGAGCAGGGTCAGCACCTTGCCGCCGATGCCGACGATCTCGCCCGGCTCGGCGAGACGATACAATACGCGCCCTGCACGCGGCGCCGTCAGCGCGCTGTCTGCGATGTCGACGGCAATCCGCTCGATGCTGGCCTGCGCGGCCTCGATGGCTGCCTCCGTGGCCACCACCTGCACACTGGCAGCACGTAGCGCCGCCTCTGCGGTCCGTACCGCCGTGCGTGACTGATCGACCAATTCCTCGGAGACAAACTGGCCTTGCCTGGCGAGTTTTTGCGCGCGGTCGAGTTCCCGACGTGCATACTCCAGCTCGCTCTCGCGCTGCGCGACGATGGCTCTCGCATGTTCGCGTTCTTGACGAGAGCGCCGCAGCTCGGCCTGCGCCTGCCGCAGCTGAGCCTCCAAACTCTGGGTTTCGAGACGCGCCACAACCGCATTCATCTCAACGCGATCACCTTCCCGGGCCACGACTTCGGCCAAACGTCCGGCCAGCTTGCTCGCAACGTCGATTTCTGTTGCCTCGATGCGACCATTGCTTGAAGCGAAACCGACCGGCAGCCGATCGTTGAAAAAAATGGCACTCAGGGATCCGGCGTCCCACTTGGGGCTCCCCCCCTGGAGCCAATACAACAGGGCCGCGCTACCCGCGAACAGGAGTAGGAGCGCCGAAACAATCAGCCAGCGATGGGCACCGGACGTCAAAACTGGACTCGCTCGATCAAAGCCATCGGTGAATTTTTTGAGTGTCCATTCTAGTGAAGTGCGATGTCTATAGAAACCGTGCAGTAGATTCCGTTCGAGACGACAGCCGCGGGCGCACACCGCCGCGACATCCGACACGGCCCGAAGATTCGCCGCGCAAAGATCGATGCACACAAGTAGATCGAAACGGAACTGTGCTTGATCGTGCTTTCATCCTTCGACCGAGATCGGCACCACAACCTGTACCTTGGTGCCTTTGCCAGTCTCGCTCGTCACCTCGAGCCTTCCGCCATGGGCTTCAGCGATAACCCGGCTCAGGTAGAGACCCAGCCCAACGCCGCCACTCGCGCGCTGCCTCGAGGGGTCCGCCCGATAGAAGGGCTCTGTCAATCGACTGAGATGCTCCGGGGCGACCCCCGGGCCTCGATCCGCGACCGACAGGTACCAGGCCGCGTTGTCGACATGACTGACAATCGTTGGTGCGGACCGTCCTATCGGCATATGCTGCATCGCATTCTTCAG
>JASFJQ010000312.1:0-3826 GCA_050121305.1 Chromatiaceae bacterium | reverse complement strand
AACAGCTTATGTCACCGATGAGTTCAAGATAACGCTGCGCAGCGGCGAGAGTGCGACACACCGTATTCTGCGCATGCTGCCTACCGGCGAAAGTGTTACCGTGCTGTCGAGCAACGCCGATACCGGCTACAGCAAGGTCCGAACCAGCGGCGGTGCCGAGGGCTTCGTGCTTACCCGACAGCTGGTGGATCGACCGGTCGCACGCGACCGGCTGGCGGCTGCCGAGGCCGAGGTCAAGGCCCTCAAAGCGGCCCCCGGCGAACTCAGCAGCCGCTTGGCCCAGTTGCTCGAAAAGCACAAGGCGCTGATGCGGGAACACGAAGAGCTGCAGCGGGCCAAGACCCAGGTCGATCAGGAGTTCGCCGCACTGAAGCGGACGGCGAGCAACACCGTGCGCATCGCCAATGAGCGCAATGAGCTGCGCAAGCAGGTGGCGTCTATGACCCGCGAGGTGGAAGACATCAAACAGCAGAATCGGGAACTGGAGAACAAGACCGCGCAGAATTGGTTCCTGATCGGGGGCGGCGTCGTGGTCGGCGGCATATTGCTCGGCCTGATACTGCCGCATCTGCGGGTGAGACGGCGCAAGAGTTCCTGGGGATCACTCTAGCCCGAAAATCTCACCAGGCGAACGAGCAATATCGGAAAACAGGCTTTGAAACATGGTGTTAGGTTCAAAATTCTGCTCTCGGGTAAATGACAGTCTGTTCTATGTGGTTTTTGGACCGATTTGGCCTTCGCATCTTGCGCGATCCTTCTCAAACCATAGCGACGGCTATGCTTTTTCGAACGATCACCCAAGCTGCTTGACCCTATCGCCCCAAAATCCCACATCCCGGTGAGATTTCCGGGCTAGCCTGCATATCTCACCGTTTTCCGTCGCGAGCGATTCGAGACGCCACTGTGGCGGGGCGTGCCGGCTAACCCATCACGCGCTTGATCTTGGCAATCAGGTCGATCGGTTTGAACGGCTTGGCCAGATAATCCGAGACTCCGGCCTCGATCGCCCGGCTAACGTGATCGCGGGCGGAGTTGGCGGTCAACATGATAAACGGCAACGTGCGAATGCGGGGTTCGGCGCGGACCTGCTGCAGCACCGCCAGACCATCGACCTTGGGCATATCCCAATCGCAGACCACGAGACCGAAGGGCTGCGCATCCAGCAGCTCCAGTGCCTTGTCGCCGTCGCCCGCCTCCTGGACGAGCAGAATGCCCATCTCGCGCAACACGGCCTTGATCATCATGCGCATCGACGACATGTCGTCGACTACCAGCACCTTCAATGTCGTTGGATCCATGTCTCTGGCCAGTCCGACTGCGTCGTTCCACAGAACGGATTAACGGCATGGATCGCGGAAGGTTGAACGCCGACCCGGGGCGGCTACGTCTACGCCAATGCACAGCGCAATGGGTCAGTCCTCGAGCTGCGCGAGATCGCGTACGGCCCCGCGCGCGGCCGAGGTGGTGAGCGCCGCGTAGGCGCGCAGCGCCTGCGAGACCGGGCGCTGGCGATCGACGGGCTGCCATGCCTTGGCGCCGCGGGCCTGCATCGCCGCGCGGCGTTCTGCCAGTACCTCGTCATCGAGCACGACGCGGATCGAGCGGTTCGGGATATCGATCTCGATGATATCGCCCTCTTCCACCAGGCCGATGTTGCCGCCCTCGGCGGCCTCGGGGGAGCAGTGCCCAATGGACAGGCCAGAGGTACCGCCAGAAAAACGCCCATCGGTCACCAATGCGCAGGCCTTGCCGAGGCCCTTCGATTTCAGATAGCTGGTGGGATAGAGCATCTCCTGCATACCCGGACCACCCTTCGGACCCTCGTAACGGATCACCACCACATCGCCCGCGTTGATCCTATCGCCCAGGATCGCCTCGACCGCGGCGTCCTGACTCTCGAAGATCCGCGCCGGTCCAACGAAACCACGCAGCACCGAGGTCGGCACACTGGTGGTGTAGCGTAATTGCTCCGCGTCGAACATGCTCATGTCCACACCCGCGGTCTTCACGATACAGCCGTCTTCCGCGATGTTGCCGTACAGCACGGCCAGACCCCCGTCTTTGGAATAGGCGTGATCGACGTCGCGAATACAGCCCTCGGCGCGATCCAGATCGAGATCCGGCCACTGACTGTCCTGACTGAAGGCGACCTGGGTCGGTATTCCGCCGGGACCGGCCAGATAACGCACGCGCGCCTGCCCCGCGTCAGCCCGGATTACATCCCAGGCATCGATCGCCGCTCCCATGTCGGTGCTGTGTACCGTGCGGCAGTCACGATGAATCAGGCCACCGCGATCGAGCTCGGCGAGGATGCCGATTACGCCACCGGCGCGGTGCACGTCTTCCATGTGGAACCGCTGGGTCGCCGGCGCCACTTTGCACAGATTGGGGACCCGGCGGCTCATGCGGTCGATATCGGCCATGCGGAAATCGACACCGGCCTCATGCGCGGCGGCCAGCAGGTGGAGCACAGTGTTGGTCGAACCGCCCATCGCGATATCCAGCGCGATTGCGTTCTCGAATGCGGCAAAAGTGGCGATGCTGCGCGGCAGTATGCTGTCGTCGTCCTGCTCGTAATAGCGCTTGGCGAGTGCCACCACCAACTGGCCCGCCTCGAGGAACAGCTCCCTTCGCTGCGCATGGGTCGCGAGCAGCGAGCCGTTACCCGGCAGCGACAACCCCAGCGCCTCGGTCAGACAGTTCATGGAGTTGGCGGTGAACATCCCGGAACAGGAACCACAGGTCGGACAGGCGGAACGCTCGATGGCCGCCACGTCTTCGTCCGACTCGTTGGGATCTGCCGCCGAGACCATCGCATCGACCAGGTCGAGTTTGACGTCGCCCTTATTGGCCAGGCTGACCTTGCCGGCCTCCATTGGGCCGCCAGAGACGAACACCGTCGGAATATTCAGACGCAGTGCGGCATTCAGCATGCCGGGGGTGATCTTGTCGCAATTGGAGATACACACCAGCGCGTCGGCGCAATGCGCATTGACCATGTATTCGACGCTGTCGGCGATCAAGTCGCGCGACGGCAAAGAATACAGCATGCCGCCGTGGCCCATGGCGATCCCGTCGTCGACCGCGATGGTATTGAACTCCTTTGCCACGCCCCCCGACCGCTCGATCTCGCGCGCGACCAGCTGCCCAAGGTCCTTCAGGTGCACGTGCCCCGGCACAAACTGGGTGAAGGAGTTGGCCACCGCGATGATCGGCTTGTCGAAATCACCGTCTTTCATCCCGGTGGCACGCCACAGGGCGCGTGCACCCGCCATATTGCGGCCATGCGTGGTGGTGCGTGAGCGGTACTGAGGCATCGCTGTCTCCCGGCGGTGGACTGAACGGCCGTCGATTATGGCGTCTAGGCAAGGGTGAGGGAACTGGGTTGAAGGCTTTCGTACGCCAATCCGGTTTCAGGCTATACTGGGCTTCGAGAGAAATAATTCGTACGTCCGTCTGATTCGGAACCGCCATGCCCAAGAAAAGCGAGCGCACGCGCCAACGGATCGTCGAGGCGGCCAACCGCCTCTTCTACCACAAAGGGTACAACCAGACGTCGTTCAGCGACGTGGTGCTGGCCGCCGGCGTGCCGCGCGGCAATATCTACTACTACTTCAGGACCAAGGATGAGATCCTCGAGGCATCGATCAAGTACCGCACCGAGCGCATCCGCCAGATGCTGGATAACTGGTCGAGCAAATACCGCACGCCCATCGAGCGCCTGCATCGCTTCATCGACATCCTGAGCGACAGTGCCGATGCCATCATGCGCTACGGTTGCCCGATGGGGACGCTGAATACCGAACTGGGCAAGAACCAAGACGGC
>JASFJQ010000311.1:0-3830 GCA_050121305.1 Chromatiaceae bacterium | reverse complement strand
AGGGGTATACGCTGATGGGTCTTGACGATCTGGCCCAGGATTCACTGGACGTGCTGGTGCTCAACTACCCCGACCATCCCTCGGTAGACAAGGACGGCAAGTTTGTCAGCAGCTACCGCCGCGACGGCCTGGAGCGCTCCTGGCTGAATCAGATGACCTTTGGGCTGTTCGACCAGCCGCGCCCCCCCGAGTTCGACAACCGGCCGAGCGACGGTTCGCTGTAGGCCGGCTCCGCACGGTTGGTGGCGTCGGCTGCGGGTATTGCGCGAGACAGAGCGCGGTCCTGAGCGCTGTTCACCGGCGGCACTAGCCGCCATATCTCACCGATATTCGGAATTCTCGGCGAGAGATTGTGCGGTGTACGGGATTTTCAGACTAAGGCCATAGCCAAGGCTATGGCCGCAGGAGGAAAATTCTGTACAGCGTGCAAGATCCGGCGAGAATCCGAATAGGCCGAACAATCTGTTCTTGTAGCTTTTCGGCTCCGGAATAGCCGAATCGGTGAGATATGGCGGCTAGTCACCAATTTTCCAGGCGGATGTAATGGGGTAACGCCGGTCACGGCCGAACCCGCGCCGGGTGATCCTGACACCGATGGGCGCCTGCCGCCGCTTGTATTCGTTGAGATCCACCAGCCGAATGGTGCGTTCCACGTCGGCGCGCGGGAGGCCGGTTGCGATGATCGCCTCCGCACTCATGTCCTCCTCGATGTACAGTTCGAGGATTCGATCGAGGACCTCGTAGTCGGGCAAGCTGTCCTGGTCTTTCTGGTCAGGGCGCAGCTCCGCCGAAGGCGGCCGCTGGATCACGCGCTCGGGAATAACCGGCAGGGATCGATTGCGGTGACCTGCCAGCGCGTAGACCAGCGTCTTGGGCACGTCCTTCAGCACATCGAAGCCACCCGCCATATCGCCGTAGAGTGTTGAGTATCCCACGGCCATCTCGCTCTTGTTGCCGGTGGTCAGCACCAGCAGCCCCTTTTTGTTCGATATCGCCATCAGCAGAACGCCGCGACAGCGCGCCTGGATATTCTCCTCCGTGATGTCCATTGGCAGGCCCGCGAATTCCGCTGCCAGACCCGCCACGAACGCCTCGTACATTGGCTCGATGGAAATGACCGTGTGGGTAACGCCAAGCGTGGCGCTCTGCTCTGCCGCATCCTCGACGCTCATCTGCGCGGTGTAGCGAAAAGGCATCATGACCGCCTCCACCCGCTGCGGGCCCAGCGCGTCGGCAGCAATCGCCAGCGTGAGCGCCGAATCGATACCGCCTGAGAGTCCGAGCACCACACCCTTGAAGCGATTCTTGTTCACATAATCTCGGACGCCGAGTACCAGGGCCTGGTAGATGCTCTCCAACGGGTCGAGCAGGGCTGCGACAGCCCCCTCGCCGAGCACACAGCGGCCGTCGGTCCATTCGGCGCGCAGCGTGGGCGTGATTTCCTGATAGTTCGGGGCGCAGGCGCAGACACTGCCGTCGGCGTTGACCGCGAAGGAGCCGCCGTCAAACACCAGTTCGTCCTGTCCCCCGACCTGATTCACGTAAGCGATGGGAATACCGTTTTCACGGGCGCGACCCGCCACCATTTCCATGCGTTCGCGCTGCTTGCCGCGGTGAAACGGCGACGAATTGATATTGAGTATCAACTCGGCGCCCGCCGCCCGCGCCTGCGCTGCCGGCGCCGCCTCCCAGATGTCCTCACAGATCGTCACCGCAACCGGCACACCGTGGATGTCGAGCACACAGGGCATGCCGCCGGGGGCGAAGTAGCGCTTCTCGTCGAAAACCTGATAATTGGGCAGACTCTGCTTTGAGTATTCCGCGACGAGCTGACCGTGGTGCAGCACGCCTGCCATATTGTGCATACGACCCTGGACAATACGCGGATAACCGACGACGACATAGCTGTGCCCGACCCCCTCTGCCAATCGCAGCAGCGCGGCGTCAACCCGACGGTCCATGCTGGGGCGCAGCAGCAGGTCTTCCGGGGGGTAGCCGGATACGGTGAGCTCCGGAAATACCACCACCGCTTTACTCGAGTCATTCTCCGCGGCGTGCACCACTTCGAGTATGCGCGCGACATTGCCGTCGAAGTCGCCAACCAGCGTATTGATCTGCGCCATCGTGATATCAAAACCGGGCATGGGTCACGTCCTGGAAAAGGGGCGGATATTGTCTTGCAATACGGGTTTCTACGCAAAGCGACCTGCGAGTACACTACATTACCTCGATCATTCCGGGAATTGTGTAGTGGACCGGCCGGCTATTCTGGACCGACCCGCGCCGATATCGGCGGAACCGCAAAACGTCACGCTGTTCCGCATCTATCTCGCCTACCGCGCGGCGCTCTCCATCCTGCTGCTGTTCGGCCTGTTGACGCCGGACACGCGGCAATTCGTCGGCCTGCTCAACCGCGACCTCTACCTCGCAGCAGGCAGCTTTTACCTGGCCACGAACCTCGCCCTGCTGGCGCTGGCCCAGATGCGCTACGTCGCCAGCCAGGCCACGCTGTTCGCGGTGTTTGTTGTCGACATACTCTGCATTTCGATCATGTCAGATGCCAGCGGCGGCATGCTCAGTGGCCTGCCTATCCTGCTGGTGGCGACAGCCGCCGCCAGCGCGGTACTGGTCAGCAGCAGCACCATGGCGACGCTGATTGCAGCACTTTCGGTCATCGCGATCCTCGTCGATACCCTGCGACTGGTGAACGTGGGCGTGCTCGAGCTGAACAGCATGTTGCCCGCAGGTCTGCTGGGCTCCTTGATTTTCACCGTATCGATACTCGTCCAGATCGTCGCCCGACAGGTGGGCAAAGCCGAAGAGCTGGCCCGCAGTCGCGCCACAGACCTCTACACCCTGCAGCGACTCAACGAACAGATCGTGCAGAGTCTCCAGACCGGCATACTGCTGGTCTATGCGGACGACTCGGTGCGCGTCATGAACCAGGCCGCGGCCCGCCTGCTCGACCCCGAGCGTCCGATACCTCTGGAACAGGGCCGCCAGCTCCGCAACTATCATCCGGAACTCGCGCGCCAGTTCGAACTGTGGCGAGACACGGGGAGCCATGAACCCATCCCCATCCACATCAGCGACGAGGCGCCCCAGATCATCGCCAACTTCCGTGTTCTGCAGGATTCGGGCAATCGGGAGGCACTGGTATTCATTCAGGATTACACGCTGGTCACCCGGGAAGCCCAGTCCCTCAAACTCGCCTCACTGGGGCGACTGACTGCCAGCATCGCGCATGAAATTCGCAACCCGCTGGGCGCTATCAGCCATGCGGCGCAGCTGCTGAGCGAGTCACAGGAACTCTCCCCTGAAGACGAGTCCATGGCGGGGATTATCCAGAGTCACGCCAGGCGCATGAACGAGGTAATCGAAAATGTGCTGGAAATCAGTCGCAGACAGCCTCCCAAGGCCGAGCAGCTGGCACTCAAGGGGTGGCTGCACAACTTTCTGGATGAATACCGCAAGATGTTGAGCGAAACCGCGGATATCGAGCTGGTCCTGCCGGAGGAGTGGGTAGAGATCCGGTTCGATCCCGCCCACCTCGAGCGCGTGCTGGGCAATCTGCTGGACAACGGGCTGCGCCACAGCGCGCTCGCGACCGGCAGCCGCTCGGCAAAAGTCATCGTGGAGAAGGATTTCCTGGCCAACCGTTGCCTCATTGACGTCGTCGACCGGGGATCGGGCGTTGCCGAGAGCGAGCGGGCAAAATTGTTCGAGCCATTTTATACTACCGTCGACAAAGGCACGGGGCTCGGCCTGTATCTCAGTAAGGAACTGTGCGAAATCAACAACGCAACGCGTGTGTACCGCCCCACGGATCA
>JASFJQ010000310.1:0-3839 GCA_050121305.1 Chromatiaceae bacterium | reverse complement strand
GCAGGGGTTGATCCAGCGTTTTCGCCATGGCGTGCGGCGCATCGGCCTGCCGTTGGCCGAATCATCGACGCCGATCCAGCCGATAGTGCTGGGTGCGACCGAGCGGGCCCACCGCTGGAGCGAGGCACTGCAGCGTGCAGGGATCTTGGTCGCAGCGATCCGCCCGCCGACGGTGCCGGAGGGCAGCGCGCGGTTGCGTATTACGCTTACGGCGGCACACAGCGTCGCCCAGGTCGATGCCTTGCTCAGCGTGCTCGCCGAGATCGCGGAGGACGAACCGGCATGACCCTTTATCATCGCCAGCTGGGCGAAGGTCCAGACCTGCTGCTTGTCCACGGGTGGGGGATGAATGCGGCGGTCTGGGGACCCTTGCCCTCCGAGCTTGCACAACGCTTTCGTGTGACGGTCCTGGAGCTGCCTGGACACGGTGCGAGCGAGGCCGCGGAGGTGGCGGATCTCGCCGACTGGGCCGCGCGTTGCCTCGAGGTCGCGCCGCCGCGCGCGCACTGGTTGGGTTGGTCGCTGGGCGGACAGGTTGCGCTGCGTGCGGCCCTGGACGCGCCGGAGCGGGTCGCCGGCCTGACATTGATTGCCACTACGCCGCGCTTCGTGCAGGGGGCAGACTGGTCCTATGCGATGCCGATCGAGGCCTTCCGGCAGTTTGCCGATGCCTTGGCCAAGGATCCCAACGGGGCCCTGCTGCGCTTTCTCGGACTGCAGGTGCAGGGTGCCGAGCATGCCCGCGAGACCCTGAGGCTGCTCCGCAGGGAGCTGGCGCAACGCCCGACAGCGAGCGACACCGGCCTACAGCAGGGGCTCGCACTGCTGATGCACAGCGACCTGCGCGCGGGGCTTGCAGGGCTCAGGTGTCCCAGTCAGTGGCTGTTTGGCTCCCGCGATGCCCTGGTGCCGGCGGCGTTGGGCGACTGGCTGGGCCAACATCTGGCAGGCTCACGCATCGAGGTGATCGCCGGTGCGGGCCATGCGCCCTTCCTCTCGCACCCGGGGGTCGTCATGGACGCCCTGGTGCCGGTGGTGGCCGCGTGAAGTCGACCCCTGACGCTCGCGCCGCCGCGCTGGACAAAAGCCAGGCACGGCGCAGCTTTGCTCGCGCCGCCCCGGCCTACGATGATGTGGCGGTGCTGCAGCAGGCAATCGGTCGGCAGATGTTGGAGCGTCTGGACACCATGCGCGTCGACGCCAGGATGGTGCTCGATATCGGCTGTGGCACCGGCGCGATCACCGAGGCCCTGCTGCAGCGTTATCCCAAGGCGCAGATCGTGGCGTTGGATTTCGCGATCCCGATGCTCGAGCGTGCACGCCGGCGCGGTCGCTGGCTGCGTCGGCCGCGCTGTCTATGTGCGGATCTGGACTATCTGCCGCTCGCCGACCAGAGCGTCGACCTGGTATTCGCCAATGCCGCGCTGCAGTGGAGCACGCGGCCCGTGGAGACCTTCGCCGATATCGGGCGCGTGCTCCGCCCGGGTGGTCTGGTGATCTTCAGCAGCTTCGGGCCGGACACGCTGCGCGAACTTCGGGCGGCCTGGGCCGCGGTGGACGCCGGACTCCACGTGCATGACTTCATCGACATGCACGACTACGGTGACATGATGATGCGAGCCGGTCTCGCCGATCCGGTGATGGATGTCGAGCGAATGACGCTCACCTACACCGATGCGATGCAGTTGATGCGCGAGATCAAGATGATCGGCGGCGCGAATGCGCAGCGTGAACGTCAGCGCGGCATGCTCGGCCGCGAGCGGTTCGCCGCGGTTTGTGCGGCCTACGAGCAGTTTCGGGACGCGGACGGCCGACTGCCGTGCAGTTACGAGGTGGTGCATGGCCATGCCTGGGGCCCTGCGCAGCGGCGAGTCGCCGGCGAGACACGGGTGCCGCTCGACACCTTGCAGCGGAAGCGTTAATGCGCGGCGTCTTCATCACCGGTACCGACACCGGCTGTGGCAAGACGCATGTCGCGACGGCCCTGATAACCCGGCTGCGCGAGACGGGGCTGCGGGTGACCGCCTTCAAGCCGATTGCCGCCGGGGCCAGGCCTTGTGACGGAAAACTGCGTAACGACGATGCCTTGGCGTTGCGGGCCGCGACCGGTCTGCGCTTAGGCTATGCCGCCGTCAATCCGTACTGCTTCGAGGCGCCCATTGCGCCGCACCTGGCGGCCGCTGAGGCCGGCGTCCGGATAGAGCCGGCGGTAGTCGTCGCGGCACTCGACGACCTGGACAAGCGCGGCGATTTCGTGGTCGCGGAGGGGGCCGGCGGCTGGCGCGTCCCGCTTGCGCCCGATCTCGATATCCAGGCGCTGGTATCGATCCTGAGGTTGCCCGTGGTCCTGGTGGTTGGTCTGCGTCTGGGTTGTCTGAACCATGCGTTGCTCACCGAGCAGGCCATCCGCGCCAGCGGTGTCCCGCTGTTGGGGTGGGTGGGCACCCAGGTCGACCCGGCGATGCAGCGCATGCGTGAGAATCTGCAGACCCTGCAGGCCTTGCTGCATGGGCCCTGCCTCGGGGTCTTCATCCACCCGGGGGCGGCGGACGTCACCGATTGCGCGCGGCCGCTTGTAGTGGACGCGCTGCTGAGACCGGGGCGATCGGATGACTATAATCAACCCATCGAGAGTTAGGGATTAATATATGCAAATTCGAATATCCACGAATTCGAATACCATAAAAGGGATTTTGATCAGTTGTGATTAAATTTGTTTGGCTGAGCCTGCACAGCGCGCTAACCTCCCGAGGTGAAAATTTGGGCCAGCCTGGTCGAGGCTGCGCGGCCAACGTCGCGCGGTCTGCCGGCAGACGCTGACGATGGTGATCTCCGACCGTTGCCCTGACCACGACATTCGACGGGTGGTGATTCGTCCGAACCGGTCCCTTAGCTGGAACCAGTCGATGATATTCCTGGCTGCCATCGCCGTGCCGCTGACGCTGGTATCGGTGGTGCTGTCGGTGAAGGGCTTCTGGTTGGTTCTGCCCTTCGCCGGGCTGGAGATGGCGGCATTGTTCGCCTGCATCTATCTCGTGGCGCATGCGGCCCGTCGCTGCGAGGTGGTCTCGATCGGCGATTCGGTGGTAACAGTCGAGAAGGGTCTTGCGCGAGGGCGCTGCGACGACAAGGGCGGGCCGCAGCAGCGGTTCGATTTCGCTCGCGGTTGGGTTAGGGTGGAGCTCTCAAGAGAGACGGGCCACTGGTACCCGCGTCGCCTGTGGATCGGGGCCTCCGGTCGGCGCGTCGAGATCGGCGATTTTCTCGTCGATGGAGAAAAGGCGAAACTCGCGGCCGAGCTGCAGCGACTGCTTTCGGCTTGAAAAACGTTCGCGATCTGGGGTCGAGATCGCGAGGATACGGCAACTCAAGGACTACTCTGGGGGTTCGAGGCAGTGAGAGCAATGCACAAACTGGTCGGTGTTTCGACGGCATTTCTGGGGACGGCATTCGCGTCGGCGCATGCCGACTGGGCGCTGAACATGCGTCAGGGGGTTACTCAGACTAGCCAGAGTGTCTATGAGTTGCACATGATCATTTTCTGGGTCTGTTGTGCGATCGGCGTCGTCGTGTTTGGCGCCATGATCTACTCCATCATCTACCACCGGAAGTCCAAGGGCGCGACTGCCGCGCAGTTCCACGAGAGCACTACGATGGAGGTCATGTGGACCGTCGTTCCGATCGTTATCCTTGTCAGCATGGCGATCCCGGCCACCAGCACGCTGTTGGCCATGGAGTACACCGGTGATTCCGACATGACGATCAAGGTCACCGGCGTCCAGTGGAAGTGGAAGTACGATTACGTGGACGGCGAGGGGGCCGGCATATCATTCATCAGC
>JASFJQ010000309.1:0-3841 GCA_050121305.1 Chromatiaceae bacterium | reverse complement strand
GCATCATGCGCATGCTTATCCAGGATCTGGAGACCTGTTGCCTGCAGAATGCGCGGCAGCGCATCACCAACTATCTGTTGCGCGAGGCGGACGCGGTCCCACCACCGCACATCCAGATCCATCTGCCGGCACCCAAGGCCCTGGTGGCCAGCACCCTGAACATCTCGGCCGAGACCTTCTCGCGCGAACTGCACCGTCTGCATGACAAAGGTCTGATCGAGATCAACCGCAGGACGATCTACCTGCGTGAACCTGACGCGCTGCGGGCGATTGCCGAAGGCGGCGTTCCAGACTAGAAGAGAAGCCAGTCATCGGCCAGCGCCCCCGCGCTGGCGCTGCAGCGCCCAGCCGACGTGTTCGCGCACCATGGCGTCGGCGTGGTCGCGCCGACCCTCCAGTGCCGCGATGATCGCCGGATCACTGCGCGCATTGCCGAGCGCGACCGCGAGATTGCGCAACCAGCGCAGGTAGCCAATGCGTCGGATCGCCGAACCCTGGGTACGGTGGAGAAAGTCTGCCTCGCTCCAGCCGAACAGCGCGAGCAGGGTCGCACGATCGAGCCCATGACGCGGGGCAAAGTCGTGTTCGTCGCTGGGTGTGGCAAAGCGATTCCACGGACACACCTGCTGGCAGTCGTCGCAGCCGTAGATCCGGTTGCCCATCAGCGGGCGCAGGGGCTCCGGGATGCTACCCTTGAGTTCGATGGTCAGGTAGGAGATGCAGCGCCGTGCGTCGACCTGATAGGGCGCGACGATCGCGTCGGTCGGACAGATATCCAGGCAGGCCCGACAGCTGCCGCAGTGCTCTTCCACCGCTGCGTCGATCGGCAGCGGCAGATCGGTGTACAACTCGCCGAGAAAAAACCACGACCCGGCGTCGCGATGCAGCAGGTTGGAATGCTTGCCGATCCAGCCCAGCCCCGCCTTCGCGGCTATGGCCTTTTCCATTACCGGCGCCGAGTCGACGAAGGCGCGATAGCCGAAGGGTCCGACCTCGGAAACGATGCGCTGCGCCAGGGTCTGCAGGCGGCGACGAAGCAGCTTGTGATAGTCCCGGCCCAGGGCGTAGCGTGACACAAAGGCCGCGCTCGGATCCTCGAGAATCTCGCTCGGGTCCGGCTCCCGCGGCAGATAATCCATGCGCGCCGAGATAATACGCCGCGTGCCCGGCACCAGCTCGGCAGGGCGGGTGCGCTTGCGGCCGTGCCGCCGCATGTATTCCATCTCACCCTGTCGACCGAGCTCGAGCCATCGGTCGAGGTGATGCTCGGCATCGCTCAGGTCGGTATCGGTGATGCCGACCTGTTGGAAACCCAGTTCGGCGCCCCAGCGCTTGATGCGCCGCGCGAGGTGGTTGAAATCGATCTCTGCCTGGGTTCCCATCAGGGGTCTAACGATAACCCTTTATCTCCAGCAGGCCGATGACTCTTCGCACCCTCCCGGATACCGCCGAGCTGCCGCGCGCCCTGTACACCGCCGCGCAGGTGCGCGAGTTCGACCGCCTGGCGATTGAGGAATTCCAGATTGCCGGGTTGACGCTGATGGAGCGGGCTGGCCAGGCGGCGTTCGATCTGCTGTGTCGCCGTTGGCCGGCGGCGCGCCGCCTGGTCGTGCTGGCGGGTACCGGCAACAACGGCGGCGATGGCTTCGTGGTGGCACGGCTGGCGCGTGCCGCGGGTTGGGAGGTCCTGGTCCTGCAGCTGGGTGATCGAGACCGCCTGCACGGCGACGCGGGGGCCAACGCGGCGCGCTGGCGAGACGCGGCCGGGCCTTGGCGCCCCTTCGACGCCATCCCCGACGACGCCGATGTGATCGTCGATGCCATGCTGGGTACCGGACTGGAGCGCCCGCTGGCCGGGCAGTGGGCCGCGGCCGTCGCAGCGGTCAATGCGCATCGCGCACCCTGCCTCGCGCTCGATGTGCCGACTGGCCTGCATTCGGATACGGGTGTCATCCTCGGCAGTGCGGTGGTCGCCGCGGCCACCATCAGTTTTATCGGCCTCAAGCTGGGTCTGTTCACCGCAGACGGTCCGGATTGCGCGGGCGAGCCTGTATTCGCCGGGCTCGGCGTTCCCGCCGCGGTGTATGCCAGCAGCGTGCCGGCAGCACGCCGCATCGATTGGCATAAACAGGCCGAGCGGCTGGAACCGCGTCGCCGCAATAGCCACAAGGGCCATTTTGGGCATGTCTTGGTGGTGGGGGGTAACCTGGGCTACGGCGGCGCCGCACGGATCGCGGCCGAGGCCGCGCTGCGCGTCGGCAGCGGCCTGGTCAGCCTGGCTACCCGAGCGCAACACGTGGCGCCGGCACTGGCGACGCGCCCGGAGTTGATGGTGCATGCGGTCGAGGGCGGAGCAGACCTGCGGCCGTTGCTCGAGCGTGCCGATGTCGTCGCTGTTGGCCCTGGACTGGGCCAGGATGACTGGGCAGAGTCGCTTTGGGGCGCGGTCGGCGATGCAAGGCGACCAACGGTAGTCGATGCCGACGCGTTGCGGCTGTTGGCCATTGCGCCGCAGCGACGCGATGACTGGGTGCTGACCCCGCACCCCGGCGAAGCGACCCTATTGCTGGGGCCGGGCGCCGTCGCGGTCAATGCGCAGCGGTGCAACGCGGCCGTGCGGCTGCAGCAGCGTTACGGGGGCACTGTGGTCCTCAAAGGGGTCGGCAGCCTGGTGGCGAGCGCCGGCAGCACCCCGCCGGCGGTCTGTTGCGACGGCAACCCGGGCATGGCCAGCGGCGGCATGGGCGACGCCCTGACCGGGGTGATCGCCGGGCTGCTGGCGCAGGGAATGGATTTGCGCGACGCCACCGAGACCGGGGTCTGCCTGCATGCCGCGGCCGCTGATGCGGCGGCCTCGGCGGGTGGTGAACGGGGTCTGTTGGCCGGCGATCTGGTCGACCAGTTGCGCCGCCTGGTGAATCCGCAGTGAATGGGCCGCCCAGCGTGGCGACATCGCTGGTCGGCGAGGCCGCGCAGACCGCCTACGGGGCGCGCCTGGCGAAGGCCTGCCGGCCGCCCCTGCTGATCTATCTGCAGGGTGACCTGGGGACCGGAAAGACCACCCTGACCCGCGGACTGTTGCGGGGCCTGGGGCACCGCGGCGCGGTGAAGAGCCCCACGTTTACGCTGATCGAGCCCTATGAGCTCGACGGTGTGCGGATCTATCATCTCGACCTCTACCGCGTCGGCGATCCGGGCGAACTCGAGTATCTGGGGCTGCGCGAGATGCTGGCCGATGACGCGGTGATCCTGATCGAGTGGCCGGAGCGTGGCGAGGGCTGGCTGCCGTCGCCGGATCTGTGGATTCGATTGCGACACCAGCGGGAAGGGCGTCGAATCGAACTCCAGGCGGTCACCCAACGCGGCGAGACGGTGCTCAGCGCATTGACACGAGATTAGTCAGCCCGCTGATCTCAATGATTACCTTCTGCGCGGCCCGATACGCTCGTGACGGAAAACGGCGAGATAAGTTGGCTAGAAGTTTTCTAGAAAGATTCTTTATCCTTCCGTTTAATCTGGGAAATTTTTTAAGGCTGTGCTAGGTTAAAGGTCGGCTCAGGGAAAATTTCTGGAACTCTGAACCCAGTGAAAAGGTTCGTTATCCTCTGCTGCTTGCTGCTGGCGGCCACGGACGTCTTCGCGACGGAAGTGGCCGGCGTGCGCCTGTGGACGGCGCCCGATCACACCCGCCTGGTGTTCGACATCAGCAGTGCAGCGGAACACAAGGTGTTCGCGCTGAGCAATCCCGATCGTCTGGTGGTCGACCTGGCGGGTGCGTCGATGGCTGACGATTTTTCAAATAAAAATATTAAAAACAAATTATTACGTGGCATTCGTCATG
>JASFJQ010000308.1:0-3845 GCA_050121305.1 Chromatiaceae bacterium | reverse complement strand
CGCAGTATACCCCAAGACCCGAATGGCACTGAGTTGGCGCGATTGCGAGGAATACAGGGACCCCGGGGCGAAAGTTCTTGACACAAGTGCCATTCCCCCCAGACCCGCTGCACGGACCCTCGTCGGCTGCGATCGCGCAGCGTATCGGCGACTCCGCAAAAAATGCTGACGCAACGCCGCATTTCACTAGCCTGCTAGCATTGCCCCGTCCCTTTGATGAGGAAATCCCGTGCCCCTTTCCGCCCAAGGCCCTAAGCTGTCTCTGCACCTTACCATCAGTGCACTTTTCATCGGCCTGGTGTTACTGCTAGGCGCATTGCTAAGCGTGCAGAGCTACAACAGAACTTCCGATATCATCCTGTCCAGCGCCGAGCAGCTTTACACGCAGCTGAGTAACGAGATCCAGCTGGATTTTAAGGCGACCTATCAGCCGGTAGGGAGCACGCTGGACCTGCTCTCCCTGTCGCCGATTGTCGAAGCCGATACCCGAGCTGCCCGCATCGATAACCTGCCGCGCCTGACGGCAGCGCTGTCGGGCAACAGCGGTGTCTCGGGTATCCAGCTAGGCTACCCGAACGGCGATTATTTCATCGTCCGACCGCTGAACAGCGACTATCTGCGGCAGCGCTTCGAGGCCCCCGCTGGCGCCAGCTATGTGGTCGACGAAGTAGCCACCTCTGAATCGGGCATGCGACAGCTTACGCGGTCATTTTTCGACCAGGCGCTGGCGCTGGTGCAGGAAAACCCGCCCGCGGCGACGGCCTATGATCCGCGGGTGCGGCCCTGGTATCGCCAGGCGGAGGCAAGACCGCGGGCGATCCCGCCATACCTGTTCTTCTTCACTCGCAAGGTGGGCACTACCGTTACGCAGCGGACCGACAGGCCCGGCGTGGTTGTCGCCGCCGATGTCTCGTTGGAGCAACTGTCGGAGACCGTCTCGCGCTACCGCGTCACGCCCAATTCCGAGGCCGTGGTTCTGGGCAGCGACGGTGCGGTGCTTGCGTATCAAGACAAAGCGGCGGTGGTCACGCAGCAGGGTGATGCATCCTTCACCATTGCACGGCTAGCGGAGCTGGACAGCCCGGTGCTGCAACAATTCGCCAGTGCGCTCGATCTGACGCCGAGAAAGCTGGATTTCGAGCACCAGGGGCGGCGTTGGATCGGCAGTATCGATAAGATCGCACGCAACAGTAGTTTGGACCTGAGCATCCTGCTGGTCTCGCCCGTGGATGAGCTGCTGGTGGAGGCGACCGCGATCCGGCAGGAGTTGTTGCTTAAGACGGCCGTGACCATTGCGCTGATCGTCCCGATCGTCTGGCTGCTGGCCGGCCGTATCGCAGGCCCGATGCGTCGTCTCGCCGCTGAGGCCGAGGCGATTCGACGTTTCGATTTCGACCAGCCAGTCGAGACCCGGTCATTCATCAGTGAGGTCGACCTGCTGGCGGACGCCATGCGGAGCATGAAAACGACCATCAATCGCTTCCTCTCGCTGATCAATTCGCTGGCCGGCGAGCGCGAGCTCGATGGTCTGCTGGAGCGCATCACGCGAGAGACCATGAATGTCGCCAAGGCCGACGCCGCGGTGACCTATCTCCTCGACGAGGATGAGTCGCATCTGGTGGCAGGAACCCTGTACACAGTCGGCGCTCGCAAGGCCGAGGCGGCGACATTGCCGGATGTTCCTGTGCGTGGTGAGGACCCGTTGGCCAGCCACCTTAAGGACAAAGAGCCGAGCGTGGTCGAGTTCGATGGATCAACGGCCGGACCACTGGCGCCGCTGTTGGATCTTGTCCCTGGCGAGAAGGCCCGCTTGATTGTGGTGCCGCTGCGTAATCGCCAACAACAGCCCGTCGGCGTCCTGGGCCTGCTCTATCCGGCGGCCGAATCGCAGGAAGACGGCGACGAGCAGGGCGCAAGGATCGCGTTTGTCAACGCGCTGTCGGGCTTCGCCGCAGTGGGTATAGAGAGTCGACACCTGTTGAAGATGCAGCGCGCGCTGCTGGATTCATTCATCAAGCTCATCGCCGGTGCCATCGATGCGAAATCGCCCTATACCGGGGGACACTGCCAACGTGTCCCCGAGCTGACCAGAATGCTGGCAGAGGCCGCCTGTGCCAGCGCCGATCCGCCATTTGTCGATTTCGAGTTGAGCGATGAGGATTGGGAGGCCCTGCATATCGCCAGCTGGCTGCATGATTGCGGCAAGGTCACGACGCCCGAGTACGTGGTCGACAAGTCCACCAAGCTGGAGACCATCTATGATCGGATCCACGAGGTCCGTATGCGCTTCGAGTTGCTCAAACGCGATGCAGAAGTGGACTATTGGCGTGAGGCTGCCGACGGGGGTGACCGCGCGCAGCTCCAGGCGGAGCTCGATGCCAGGCTTGGGGCACTCGATGATGATTTTGCCTTTGTCGCCGAGTGCAACGAGGGCGGGGAATTCATGGCGCCCGAGCGGATCGAACGCCTGCGAAAGATCGCGCGCACGACCTGGACCCGCACGCTCGATGATCGGATCGGTGTCTCGTGGGAGGAACGACAGCGCAAAGACAGGACACCCGCGCCCACGCTGCCGGCGATCGAGAGGCTGCTCGCCGACAAGCAGGAGCACATCATCGAGCGCCCCGACAATGAGCGTATGCCGGCGGATAACCGCTGGGGCTTCAAACTGGATGTGCCGGAGCACAAGTACAATCGCGGCGAACTCTACAACCTGGAGGTAGCGCGCGGGACCTTGTCGGCAGAGGAGCGGTTCAAGATCAACGACCATGTCGTGCAGACCATCATTATGCTCGACAAGCTCCCATACCCAAGGCATCTGCGCGCCGTGCCGGAGATCGCCGGCGGGCACCACGAGACCATGCAGGGCACGGGTTATCCAAAGCGGCTGACGCGCGATGAGACCTCGCTGCCTGCGCGCATGATGGCGATCGCGGATATCTTCGAGGCGCTGACGGCCTCGGACCGACCCTATAAGAAGGCCAAATCCCTGAGCGAGGCGATACGCATCCTGAGCTTCATGAAAAATGACGATCACATCGATCCGGATCTGTTCGTCCTGTTTCTGAAGAGCGGCGTATGGCGGCAATATGCGGAGAAGTATCTCGCACCGGAGCAGCTTGATGACGTGGATATCCAGGCGTATATAGGGTGATGCGCCTGTTGTGAGGGCGCGCTGACGGCGTACGGATCGCCGCTGTGCAGACCCAATGTGAGGACCGCTTCGAATGTCCCTGAGACCATCAGCGATCGGAATGGCCGTATTACTTCTGAGCGCCTCTGCGCCGGCGACCGATCTCGGCCTCAATGCCTATGTTGGCCTGCCGTTTGGCGGGCACGGTCCATTCTTCGGCGTAAGGACGGGGCCTGATTCGCAGATCTTCTCACCGGCCGGAGTTGCGCCGGAGGACATGCCGAACGCCGCGATTGATTTCCGCTTTGGCGGGGAAGACGGCTCGACGCTGTCGATGAACGGGATCCCCATCGTGCGATCGCCGATACGCTATGCGTCCGAGGACGAAGCCACCGACAGCGGGCGGAAGAACCTTGGCTGGTGGACCGTGGTGGGCCTCGCCGCCACGGCTGGCCTGATCTATGCTTTTGTCGAGAGCGACAGCGATGTCAATGTCAATGTCTGCTCCGGACCTAATTGTCCACCCGAGGAGAAACCACCGCCGGAGGAGTCCGCGACGCCGGACCAGGATACCGGGACCTGATGGCCACAAAGCAGTCGGCCGGCCACGCGGACTGGATGATTTCGTCGCTCGGCCGACATTGGATCTGCTTTCATTTACTACGACTTTTGATCCACAGATGGAGAGACAAGACATGGGGGCAGATCGTTG
>JASFJQ010000307.1:0-3845 GCA_050121305.1 Chromatiaceae bacterium | reverse complement strand
GTTTCGTTGCCGAACGCGGCGCCTGCCTCGGCCCTGGTCAGCGAAATAGCGCCGAGCAGCGAGGCCTCGCTGTGCACCACGCGCATGCCGCGTCCCCCACCGCCGCCGGCGGCCTTGATGATCACCGGATAGCCGATCTGCTTCGCGAGCTTGAGCGTGCGCTTGGTGTCCTCGTTCAGAGGGCCGTTCGAGCCCGGCACGGTCGGCACGCCAGCCGCCTTCATGGCCTCGATGGCCGTGATCTTGTCACCCATCAGGCGAATGGTCTCGGGTCGCGGGCCGATGAAGACGAAACCGGATTGTTCGACGCGCTCGGCGAAATCGGCATTCTCGGCCAAGAACCCATAGCCGGGATGGATCGCCTGGGCGTCGCAGACCTCGGCCGCACTGATAATCGCCGGCACGTTCAGATAGCTCGCATTGCTGGCTGCCGGACCGATGCATACCGATTCGTCGGCGAGGCGCACATGCTTCAAGTCGCGGTCGGCCTCGGAATGGATGGCGACGACACGGATGCCGAGTTCACGGCAGGCGCGCAGAATGCGCAGCGCGATCTCCCCACGATTGGCGATGACGATCTTCTCCAACACCGGGGGTCAACCGATGACGAACAGTGGTTCGTTGTACTCGACCGGCTGGGCGTTCTCGACCAGGATCTCGACTACCTTGCCGGCGGTGTCGCACTCGATCTGGTTGAGGATCTTCATCGCCTCGATGATGCACAGGGTCTCTCCGTTCGTCACCGCCTGGCCTTCGACGACGAAGGGTTTGGCCCCTGGCGACGGCGCCCGGTAGAAGGTGCCGACCATCGGTGAGCGGATGATGTGGCCCTCGGGCTCGGGCTTCGTCGTTGCTGCGGTCTCGGCGGCGGCCGATGCCGGGCTGGCGGCAACGCCCGTGGCTGCAGCCGGGGCCACCAGCGGGGTGCCCGCCATAATCGGTGCCAGCGAGCTGGCACGACTGATGCGCACAGATTCCTCGCCCTCGTGGATCTCGATCTCGGCGACGTCGGATTCTTCCAGCAGTTCGATCAGTTTCTTGACCTTTCGGATATCCATCAGGCTGTTTTCCTAAATCATGGGGTTGCTTCTGCCGTTCCATCAGCCAGCCTGCGCAGCGCGGCGGCGAGCGCCAATTCGTAACCCTGAGCACCCAGACCGCTGATCACGCCGACGGCGATGTCGGAGAGAAAGGAGCGGTGGCGGAAGGGCTCGCGGGCGAATACGTTGGAGAGGTGCACTTCGATGAACGGGATGGCGACCCCCAACAGTGCATCGCGCAGCGCGACGCTGGTGTGGGTCAGCGCGGCGGGATTGATCAGGATGAAGTCCACCCCTTGCTGTCCCGCGGCATGAATTCGGTCTATGAGCGCATGTTCGGCGTTGCTCTGGAAACACTCGACCTGGTGTCCCGCTGCCAACGCGACCAGTCGTGCCTCGATCGCGGCCAGGGAGTCTTGTCCGTAGAGCCCGGGTTCACGCGAACCCAGCAGATTCAGGTTGGGGCCGTTCAGAACCAGGATGTGCGCCATCTCAGCGTTTCTTCCTCGAGTGCCCCTTCTGCTGGGATCTGCGCCGAAATGGCGATAAATTGAGCCCAATTGTCGGACAAATTGGCTGTTTTGTCTAGGGCGGCGATTCCCTCGGGCGCGCGCTGACTTCTTCGGGAGGGCGTGGGCGCCTTGCGGGGTCGCTGGCCTCAGCCGGCGTCGATGAGTTCGCGCAGCAGTGGCTCGAGCTGGGCGCGCTCGAGTTCCCCGGCGTGGCGCAGTACCACCCGGCCGCCAGGGGCCATCACGACCGTGAACGGCAGGCCTTCATAGCGATTGCCGAGCCGGCGGGACAGCGTGACGGCCTCGACGTCGCCGAGCAGCATCGGGTAGTTGACAGCGAAGTTGGCCGCGAAGTCGCGCACCGGGTCCTCGTCATCGATGGCGATACCGACAAACTGGACATCCCCGGCGAACGCCTCCTGCAGCGCGACGAACGCGGGCGTCTCTTTGCGGCAGGGCGGACACCAGGTGGCCCAGAAATTCAGGACCACGACCTTGTCGGTGAACTCCTGGCTGTGTCGCTGCTGTCCTGCGAGATCTGGGTAGCTGAAGCTGGGCAGGACGTCGACCTCTTCGACCGTCTCGATCGGCGTCGGGAAATCGGGTTGGCCGGCGTCATTCAGCGCCCGCCACGCGAAACCGCTGACCGCACCGAGCAGCGCACCGCCGACAGCGATCAGGAAGTAGTTGCGAATCTTCACTGCAGGGCCTCTCGAACATGGGGTGCGAACTCCTCCGGCCCCATGAAGCCGAGCAGCCGGAGGTGCCTGCGCTCGACGCCGTCGGCGCCCCAGAAGATCATCGCCGGTGGGGCCGGTATGCCGATGTGCCGCTGCAGGGCCTTGTCGGCGTCGTCGTTGTCGGTGACATCGGCCTGCAGCAAGACCATTTGGGCCATCGCATCGCGCACCTGGGGATCCGGGAAGGTGTCGCGTTCCATCTGGATGCAGTAGACACACCAGTCGGCATAGAAGTCGAGCATCACGGGTTTACCGGCCGCCTTGGCCGCGGCCAGCTCGCGATCCAGATCGGCGATGGTCTTGACGCGTTTGAACGGCACATGTGCCTCGGCCGATGTGCCGGCGGCACCGCCGAACGCCAGCCCGCGCAGCGGCTGCAGGGTGTCCCTGCCATTCGTGGCGACGCCGATCATGAACAGGGTGCCGTAGATCAGCAAGACCACACCGAGGCCCTTCCAGAGGCGGCGCCAGCCGCTCGCATCCTCCGGCAGCGCGCTGATCGCGCCCATGTAGATCGCGGCCACGATCAGTAGCGTGCCCCACAGGAACATGGCCGCGACCGGCGAAATGACGCGTTCCAACAGATAGATGGCCACACCCAGCATCAGAACACCGAATACGGCCTTGACGGTGTCCATCCATACCCCGGCGCGCGGCAGAAGCTTGCCCGCCGACGTCCCGATCGCGATCAGCGGCGTCCCCATGCCCATCGACATCGCGAACAGGGCCAGGCCGCCGAGGGCCGCATCGCCGGTCTGGCCGATATAGATCAACGCACCGGCCAGCGGCGGCGCCACGCAGGGCCCGACGATCAACGCCGACAACAGGCCCATGATGCCGGCGCCGGCCAGGCTGCCGCCCTGCTGTCGGCTGCTGATCTCGCTCAGTTTCGATTGCAGGCTCGATGGAAGCTGCAGGTCGTAGAAACCGAACATGGAAAAGGCCAGCGCGACGAACACCAGCGCGAACACCGTCAGTGCCACCGGGTTTTGCAGCATCGCCTGCAGGTTTTCACCGGCCAGCGCGGCGAATATGCCGGCGACGGTGTAGGTCAGCGCCATTGCGAGCACATACACCAGCGACAGCATGAAGGCCTTGCGCGTCGTGATGTGCCTGCCGTGACCGGTGATGATGCCGGACAGGATCGGGATCATCGGGAAGACGCAGGGCGTGAAGGCGAGGCCGAGACCGATCAGGAAGAAGGCCCCGATGACCACCCAGGTGCTCTTCCCGGCCATCATCGACGCGATCTCATCCTGTTCGGACTGCTTCTCTTGGGCGGGCGCTGGGCCCTCGACCGCGACGCCCGCGGCCGGGGGCGCGGCGATCTGCGCGACGGCGACACTGGCCGCGCCGCTGCCCGCGGGCAGGTCGAGCGTGAAAACCTGCTGCTGCGGCGGATAGCAGATGCCCCGGTCGGCGCAGCCCTGGTACTTGGCCGTCAGCGTGACCTGGGTGGCGTCGGTGTTGCTGCGAACCAGTGGGATATCGAGGTCGATGAGCCTGTGGTAGACGGCGACGTCGCCGATGGTGCCGTCGGGCTTGATGGAGTC
>JASFJQ010000306.1:0-3864 GCA_050121305.1 Chromatiaceae bacterium | reverse complement strand
TTGCGCAGCAACTCTACGAGGGCGTGGACATCGGTAGCGGCGCCGTCGGCCTGATTACCTACATGCGCACCGATTCAGTGAACCTCGCCAACGACGCGATCACCGAGCTTCGCGACTTCATCGGCAAGAAGTATGGCCCCGATCAGTTGCCCAAGTCGCCACGCCAGTACAAGACGAAGGCCAAGAATGCGCAAGAGGCCCACGAGGCAATCCGGCCTACGTCGATCGGGAACACCCCCGAGCTGGCCGCCAAACACCTGGACAGGGACCAGCTCAAGCTTTACGCGCTGATCTGGAAGCGTACCGTCGCCTGTCAGATGATCCATGCCACGATCGATACCGTGGCGGCGGATCTGGGTGCGGGTCCTGGGAACCTGTTTCGCGCGAACGGTTCGACGATCGCGAGACCCGGTTTCATTCAGGTCTATCTGGAAGGCAGGGATGACGTTAAACCGGGTGATGACGACGAGAAGATGTTGCCCCCGTTGCGCGAGGGTGAGCGCATCGTGCTGCACAAGATCCGCCCGGAACAGCACTTCACGGAGCCGCCACCCCGCTACAGCGAGGCCAGCCTGGTAAAGACACTGGAGGAATTCGGCATCGGGCGCCCCTCCACTTACGCCTCCATCATCTCGACGCTGCAGGACCGCGAGTATGTCGAAATGGACAAGAAGCGATTCATCCCGACCGACGTCGGGCGGGTTGTCAACAAGTTCCTGACCAATTACTTCACCCAGTACGTCGACTATGACTTTACGGCCCGCCTCGAAGACGAACTGGACGCAGTATCGCGCGGCGAAGAGGAATGGGTTCCGCTGCTTGAGAAATTCTGGCAGCCGTTCAGAGACCGTATCGAACACACCCAGGAGAACGTGCAGCGGTCCGATGTGACACAGGAGAAAATCGACGAAAGGTGCCCGAAGTGTGATGGCCAGCTGGCCATCCGGCTCGGTCGGAACGGTAGCTTCATCGGCTGCACGAACTATCCGGAGTGTGATTACACGCGCAATCTGAATGACGACGGCAGCGCCGGCAGCGAGCCGGAGAAGGTCGGCCGCAACTGCCCGGAGTGCGACGCTGATCTGGTCTTCAAACAGGGCCGCTATGGCAGATTCATCGGATGCTCGGGGTATCCGAACTGCCGCTATATCGAGCCGTTGGAGAAGCCGAAGGACACCGGGGTTAGCTGCCCCAAGTGCCGCAACGGGACGCTGATGCAGCGCAAGTCGCGGCGCGGCAAGATCTTCTACTCCTGTTCCACCTATCCGAAGTGTGACTACGCGGTATGGAATGAACCGGTTGCCGAGCCCTGTCCCAACTGCGGCTGGCCCGTACTGACGATCAAGACGACCAAGCGCAGCGGGACGCAGAAGGTCTGTCCGCAACAGGAGTGCTCCTTTGCCGAGGCCTATGAGGCCCCCGGCGAGGCGCCTCCAGAGGCAGCAGAGAACTGACCCGGAGGCGATGGGGATCACAGCCGACGGTCGCTTGCGTGCCATGGGATACCGACTCAACCGCTTAAAGCTGAAAGTTGCGGCCCGGGCATTGCGAGCCGGTGGCGTGGTCGCCTACCCGACCGAGGCGGTATTCGGGCTGGGGTGTGATCCCTTGAACCGGTCCGCGGTGCTGCGCCTGCTGGCGATAAAGCAACGCCCGATGGCCAAGGGCCTGATCCTGATCGCCAGCCGCCTCGAACAGCTGCTGCCCTTCCTGCACCCACTCGCGACCGACGTCGAGCAGCGCCTCCGAGAGACCTGGCCTGGACCGGTGACCTGGTTGCTGCCGGCCTGTCCGGCGGCTCCCCGCTGGCTGCGCGGTCGACACAGCAAGCTCGCCGTTCGCGTCACGGCACACCCGCTGGCCGCCGCGCTGTGCGAGGCCTTCGGCGGGCCTATCGTATCCACCAGCGCCAACGCGAGCGGCCGCTCACCCGCGCGTTCGACACTGCAGACCCGCCTGCGCTGCCCCGGCGTGGATCTGATCCTTTCCGGTGCTACCGGCGGCTTGGCACGCCCTACCCCGATTCGGGACGCCCTGAGCGGCGAGGTGCACCGCCCCGGTTGAGTTAGATGCGCACTGTCTGCTCAAATGCAGCGACGCCGCCGCCCGAGCACCGCTATGTCAGATCATCCCGATATCGATGCCGTCTCCGCCTTCCTGCTGGATCTGCAGGAGCGGATCTGCGCTGCGCTGGCTGCAGAAGACGGCAAACCGTTTCGCGAAGACAGTTGGGATCGCGCCGGTGGCGGCGGTGGGCGGTCGCGCGTGCTCGAGGGCGGCAACGTGTTCGAGAAGGCCGGGGTCAATTTCTCGCACGTGTTCGGCGAGGGGCTACCCCCGTCAGCCACGGCACAACGACCGGAACTCGCCGGACGCGGCTTTCAAGCGATGGGGGTATCGCTGGTCATCCACCCGCGTAACCCCAATGTCCCCACCTCGCACGCCAACGTCCGTTTCTTTGTCGCTGAGAAGCCGGATGCAGAACCCGTCTGGTGGTTTGGCGGCGGCTTCGACCTCACGCCCTACTACGGCCAGCGCGAGGACGCGCGCCATTGGCACGCCACCGCGAAGGCCGCCTGTGAACCGTTCGGGGAAGATGTCTATCCGCGTTTCAAGAAATGGTGTGACGACTATTTTTACCTCAAGCACCGTGGCGAACCCCGCGGCATCGGGGGCCTGTTCTTCGATGATCTCAACGCGTGGGGCTTCGAGCGTTCGTTCGCCTTCATGCGCAGCGTAGGCGATCATTATGTACCGGCCTATCTACCGATCGTACAGCGCCGCCGAGAAGCACCCTACGGTGACCGGGAGCGTGAATTTCAGCTCTACCGACGCGGGCGCTACGTGGAGTTCAACCTGGTCTACGATCGCGGCACCATCTTTGGCCTGCAGACCGGCGGCCGTACCGAGTCGATCCTGATGTCACTCCCGCCGCTGGTGACCTGGCGCTACGATTGGCATCCCGAGCCGGGCAGTGCAGAGGCAGAGCTCTACGAGGTATTTCTGAAGCCGCAGGACTGGCTGGCCTGAAAAAAATAAGGCCTACCCGGGGAGAGAGCAGGCCTCAAAAGCGCTTGTTGAGCGCCGGAGGAGGATCGACCTTGGTGATGCCGAGGCATCGATAAGGGCGTCATCTGGGACAGTTAGCGTCCCCGGCGCAAGAAACATGAACGATCCGAGAATCAGATTCCCTTGCCTCCTTTCAGGTGCTCTTGTATCCAGTGCTCGATCCAGCTTGATGGCCGCGCGCCACTGAAGCGGCCCACCTCCTCTCCGGCCTGGAAGAGTATGACGGTCGGAAAGCCGCGCAGACGGTACCGGCCGGCGAGCTTCATGTTTTCGCCGTCATCGACCTCCACCTTGGCCAGGTGGATTGCGCCACCGAATACCTCAATCACCTGCACCAGATGCGGCGCGATCGCATGACAGGGCGCACACCAGTCCGCCCAGAAGTCAACGATAATAGGCAGGGATTGCGAAGCGGCGACAACCCGCTGGTCGAAATCCTCCACGCCGCAATCAAATATCAGTTCACCGGACATCCTCGATCTCCCTGGCAGGCGGCCGCAACCCGGCCCGGCGTTGAATACCGGCCGATCTACAGATCTCGCCAACATCGCCCCGCATTGTTATCCCGACCGTAAGGCTTGACAATCGCCTTTGTCAGGACCTTTGACAGCCAGTAGCATTGACGCCGTAGTCGGCCACCCTCATTTTCGCATTGCCATGCCCCAGCAACGGATACGCATCGCCACCCGCAAATCTCCTCTCGCCATGTGGCAGGCGGAACACGTCGCTGCGGCGCTGGGGCAGGCCCATCCCGGCCTCGAGGTCGAGATCTTGGGCATGAGTACCCAGGGCGAT
>JASFJQ010000305.1:0-3870 GCA_050121305.1 Chromatiaceae bacterium | reverse complement strand
GCGGGTCAAGCGTTGGAGGCCGAACCCGATTGTCTGGACTGCGCCGCATGCGCGGTGGAATTGATCCACGCCTACTCCCTGGTCCACGACGACCTGCCGGCGATGGACGACGACGAGCTTCGCCGCGGCCGCCCTACCTGCCATATGGCGTTTGACGAGGCGACTGCCGTCCTTGCCGGCGATGCGCTGCAGACGCTGGCCTTTCGGGTATTGTGCGAAGACGACGGGCGTTGCGTCAGCGCCGCCGAGCGACTTCGGATGATCGCCACACTCGCCCAGGCCAGCGGTTCGCGCGGCATGGCGGGCGGCCAGGCCCTGGACATCATGGCGACTGGGCACGCTATCGACCTGGCACAGCTCGAGAATCTCCACATCCACAAGACCGGCGCCCTGATCCTCGCCAGCGTGCGACTCGGTGCGTTCGCGGCGGGGCGGGCCGAAGACGGCCGGCTCGGCCAGCTCGAGCGCTACGCAAAGTGCATTGGCCTCGCCTTTCAAGTCCACGACGACATACTCGATGTCGAAGGCGAGACAGCCGTCATCGGCAAGACCCGTGGCAAAGACGCCGCCGCCGATAAGGCGACCTATCCTGCGCTGCTGGGGCTGCAGGCCGCGCGCGACATGGCCCAGCGCCTGATCGATGAGTCGCTGCAGAGCATCAGCGGCTTTGGTGCCGAGGCCGACCCCTTGCGCCATCTGGCACGCTATATCGTCGGCCGTAAGCATTGAGAATCGCTGAATTTTTCGACACTGCGACCCAATTCCATGGCACCCTGGCCGGCATCTCGCGATAATGCGCGGCTCCGCCTTAGTTTCTGCGGTGTTTTGTCGCTGATGCTATCGCGGATACAATCCTGAGCAGAAAACTCAACTTTTAGACAGGGCGCGGATCTACCGCCCGCCAGGTAGCAAATGAGTGCAGCACATCCCAAGCCGACGACGGGCGCCGAGATCGAGGACGTTCAAGCCAGCAGCGATACGCGCCGCATTGCGATCAACAAGGTCGGTATTAAGGATATCCGACACCCGGTGCGAGTGAAGGACCGCAGCGAGGGTGAACAGCACACGGTCGCGAACTTCAGCATGTACGTCTTTCTGCCGCACAATTTCAAGGGCACGCACATGTCGCGCTTTGTGGAGATATTGAACAGCCACGAGCGCGAGATCTCGATCGAGTCGTTCAAGGACATGTTGAGCGAAATGGTCGAACGCCTGGAATCAGAGCGCGGCCATATCGAGATGAGCTTCCCGTTCTTCGTCAACAAAAGGGCGCCTGTGTCAAAGGTGCAGAGCCTGCTCGACTATGAGGTGACGCTGATCGGCGAGATCCAGGACGGCAGGCCCGAGATGTACATCAGGGTCGTGGTCCCGACCACGAGTCTGTGTCCCTGCTCGAAATCGATCTCGGATCGGGGCGCGCACAACCAGCGGTCGCACGTGACCCTGACGGTGCGGACCTGTAGCTTCGTTTGGATCGAGGAGCTGATCGATGTGGTCGAGAACGAGGCATCGTGTGAGCTCTATGGGCTGCTCAAACGTCCGGATGAGAAGCACGTGACCGAGCGGGCCTACGACAACCCGAAGTTCGTCGAAGATGTGGTGCGAGACGTGGCCGCGCGGCTGAACGCCGACGAGCGTATATGCGCCTACGTGGTCGAGGCGGAGAACTTCGAGTCGATCCACAATCACTCCGCCTACGCGCTGATCGAGCGCGACAAAGAGACAGAGCCACGGCCGCGCGCCGATTGAAGGGCCAGCCGGCTGGGTCAGAATTTGCTGCGCAGGATCAGCAGGTTCTCGCGCTGATCGATCTCGAACTGCCCTAGAACGTTCATTCCCAGCAAGACCTGGCGGGGGCTGTCCCCCTCTATCACGACGGCCTTGACCTGCTGCAGCCCAACGCCGCCGACGGATACGGAGCGCAGCGAGACCTGATAGCCGACCGCATCACCCGACGCCGTCCCCACTCCGATCCGCAAGCCGTCCACCCGGTGCGGGATTCCGAGACGCTCCGCATGGCGTTCGCTCATCGCGACACTGGTTGCACCCGTATCCACCAAGAAGCGCACCGGCTGGCCATTGATCAGGCCGTCGACGAAATAGCCGCCACGGCTGTCCTTGAGGATCCGGATCTCGTGCCGCTCGCGCGGCTGGTAAGAGGCACTCACGGCCGAACCCAGCTGCAGCTCCTGGCTGCGCCCCTCGACCTCGACGACCGCCCGTTGCGGGTTGGCGCTGATTAGGCGCACGCCGCCAGGGCCGGTCTTGCCCTCCGCGAGCACCTTGCGTTGGCCATCGATTTCCAACATCGCCTTGCCCGGGAAGAGCGCCAAGACCCGCACCGACGGCCCGGCATGCGCGATCGTCGTCACCAGTAGAAAGATCACGCAGGCCCTGTACAACATAGCGGTTCCCATACGACAAGCACACCAACGACTATAGCCAATAGGCCATCCCCTGCAGGCAGGCGGCAGCAAACAGGCCGGCGACGATATCATCGAGCATGATGCCGAGGCCGCCCCCTATCTCCCGGTCCAACCAGCGAATCGGCCACGGCTTCCAGATATCGAACAAGCGAAACAACAAAAAACCGATCACGACCCAGTACCAGCCTGGCGGTGCCGCGACCATCGTCAACAAAAAGCCGGCGATCTCGTCCCAGACGATCCCCGGGTGATCGTGAACTCCAAGATCCGCTGCCGCGCTGCCACACAACCAGATTCCGCCCAATACCACCATGCCGAGTACCCCCAGATAGACCGCTGGGGACAGCACGGACAGCGGCAGATAGATTCCGACAGCCAGCAGGGTACCCATGGTGCCAGGGGCCTTCGGCGAACACCCTACACCGAAACCGAAGGCCAGCAGGTGCACGATGTTGCCCAGCGAGGGCTTAGCCCCGGAAGTGGTCGAAGCCATCAGGGATCTCCGTGCTCTCGCATCCATCCGGATCGATGAGCGTGATGCCAGGTACATCGACCAGGCGGCCGATTTCTTGCACGCTTTCCCCCGCGGCACGGCAGCGTTCCCGCAGCGCCTCGATACGGTCCGCCGCGAGGCTGAACAGCAACTCGTAGTCATCACCACCGGCCAGCGCCGGTCGCCATTGCCGCGGCGGACAGTGTTCTCGGAATGCCGGTGACAGCGGCAGCCGGGCCAGCTCGACCCGTGCCCCAACCCCGCTGGCGTCGCAGATATGTCCCAGATCGGCGATCAATCCATCGGAGATATCGATCGCGGCGCTGGCCTGGCCCGCGAGCATCCGCCCGAGCGCTACCCGCGGCGTTGGCCGATCGAGACGCCGAGACAGCCGGCCATCGATGCGATCGCCGCGCTTGTGTTGCTGCATCAGCTGCAATGCCAACCCGGCATCTCCGACCGTTCCGCTGACCAGCAGGCGATCGCCGGCCCGCGCACCGCTGCGCCGCAACGCGAGCAGCGGGTCGACGAAGCCGTGCACCTGGACGGTGATGCTCAGCGGCCCCCGCGTCATGTCGCCGCCAACGAGCTGGACATCGTGGACGGCCGCGAGCGCGCCGAACCCGTCGACGAAGGCGCGCAGCCAGTCTTTGTCCACCTGCGGCAGCGTCAGCGCCAGCGTCGCCCAGGCCGGCTCCGCGCCCATGGCGGCGAGGTCGCTCAGATTCACCGCCAGCGCCTTGTGCCCCAGGCCGAGCGGATCGGTATCCACCAGGAAGTGCGTGCCTGCGACCAGGGTATCGACGCTGACGGCGAGGGCCAGACCCGGTGGGGGGCGCAGCAGGGCGCAGTCATCGCCTATCCCCAGCAAAACATCCGCGCGCGCACCGGTGGCCCGGACGAAGAAATCGCGAATCAGATCGAATTCGGAGACAGACACAGCGGTCAGCG
>JASFJQ010000304.1:0-3889 GCA_050121305.1 Chromatiaceae bacterium | reverse complement strand
GAGGGGTGTCGTGGTTCCTAAGCGATTGATTTGATTGGTGGGCGCGGCTGGGTTCGAACCAGCGACCCCTGCCGTGTGAAGGCAGTGCTCTCCCACTGAGCTACGCGCCCCTCAGGGGAACCAGATAGTAGATTCCCGACGCCGGCTGGTCAATTCGCAGCGTGCTGATAGAATCCGCGGCTTCGGCAGCTGAGTTGCTTCTCAATGAAGATCAAGACGCGTTTTGCCCCCAGCCCCACTGGTTATCTACACGTCGGTGGTGTACGAACCGCCCTGTTTTCGTGGTTGCTGGCACGCAAGCATGGCGGCAAGTTTGTGCTGCGCATCGAAGATACCGATCTCGAACGTTCGACTCAGGAATCGGTCAACGCTATTTTGGAAGGCATGACCTGGCTTGGCCTCGAGTATGACGAGGGGCCCTTCTATCAGACGCATCGCTTCGAACGTTACAACGAGGTGGTCGGTCGACTGCTCGACAAGAGGCTGGCGTATCGATGTGACTGCAGCAAACAGCGCCTGGACAGCGTTCGCGAACAGCAGCTGGCGTCTAAAAAAAAGCCTCGCTACGACGGTCATTGCCGCAACCGCGACGTCAGTCCCGATGCGCCGCACGTAATCCGTTTTCGTAACCCGCGCGACGGGGAGGTCGTCATCGATGACCTGATCCGCGGTCGCATAGTAGTGGCCAACAGCGAGCTGGATGACCTGGTGATCCGCCGCACAGACGGCTCGCCCACCTATAATCTGACGGTCGTGGTCGATGATCACGATATGGCCATCACCCACGTCGTCCGGGGTGACGACCACATCAATAACACGCCGAGACAGATCAACCTGCTGCGCGCATTGGATTGGAACGTGCCTCACTATGCGCATGTGCCTATGATCCTCGGCGACGATGGGGCACGGCTGTCGAAGCGCCACGGCGCAGTCAGTGTCATGCAGTATCTGCAGGAAGGCTATCTGCCCGAGGCGCTTCTGAACTACCTGGTGCGCCTCGGCTGGTCGCACGGCGACCAGGAGATCTTTGCGCTCGACGAGATGATTCAGTTGTTCGATCTGGACGGGATTAATCGTGCACCGTCTACCTTCAATGTTGAGAAGCTGCGATGGCTTAACCAGCATTATCTCAAAGAGGCTGATCCGGCACGGGTTGCACACCTTTTGTCATCGCATCTCGGCGATCTGGGCATCGATCCAGCTGATGGACCCGACTTGCTGGCGGTGGTAGAGGCGCAGCGTGAGCGCGCCAGCACCTTGGTCGAGCTGGCCCAGATCTCGGCCTTTTACTACCGGGATTTCGACACCATCGACGAAGCGGCGGCCAAGAAGGCCTTCAAGCTGGGCGCCGACGAAGCTCTGAATACAGTGCGCGTCAAACTCGCGACGTTGACGGATTGGGATCGGGCCGGGATTCACGGTGCCATCCAGGAGGCGGTAGATGAGCTTGGTGTCGGTTTTGGCAAGGTCGCCATGCCGTTGCGTGTGGCAGTGACCGGTGGATCGCCGTCACCGGATCTGGACCTGACGCTTCATCTGGTGGGTCGGACGATGACCGTTCGGCGCATCGACCGCGCCATCGAGCGTCTCCGTGCGGAACCTTGAATTACCAGAAGAGGCTGTAAGTACGCCATGAGCGGTGAGACCACCAGTGCACCATCGAACTTCATCCGCCAGATCATCGAGAAGGATCTGCAGGCCGGCAAGCACGCAACGATTCATACACGCTTTCCCCCCGAGCCCAACGGGTATCTGCATATCGGCCATGCAAAATCCATTGTGCTGAATTTCGGTATCGCCCAGGATTTCCCCGGCAGCTGCAATCTTCGGTTCGACGACACAAACCCGGCCAAGGAAGAGGAAGAGTTCGTCGAGGCCATCAAGGAGGATGTTGCCTGGCTCGGCTACGCGTGGTCGGAGCTACGCTTCGCCTCAGATTATTTCGAGCAGCTGTATCAATTCGCCATCGAGCTAATCGAGTCCGGCAAGGCCTTTGTCTGCGATCTCACGCCGGAGCAGGTGAGGGAATACCGCGGCACCTTGACCGAGCCGGGTAGGCCGAGCCCGTTCCGCGATCGCCCGGTCGCGGAGAACCTCGAACTGTTCCGCCGCATGCGGGCGGGTGAGTTTGCCGACGGAACCCGCACCCTGCGGGCGCGTATCGACATGGCAGCGCCCAACATCAATATGCGCGATCCAACGCTGTACCGCATACGCCACGGCCTGATCCATCATCAGACCGGCGCGGAATGGTGCATCTATCCGATGTACGACTATACCCATCCAATTTCCGACGCCTTGGAAGGGATCACACATTCGCTGTGTACCCTTGAATTCGAGGATCATCGCCCCCTTTATGATTGGGTGCTCGACAACATCACTATCGGTTGCCATCCGCGGCAAATAGAGTTCGCGCGCCTGAATCTCGAGTACACCGTGATGAGCAAGCGTAAGCTGACCCAGCTGGTGCAGGAGAAGCGGGTGTCCGGCTGGAACGATCCGCGCATGCCGACGATCGCGGGGCTGCGTCGTCGGGGCTATACGCCGGAGTCGATTCGGCGCTTTTGTGAGGCCATCGGCGTGACCAAGGCCGAGGGCACCGTGGAGATGGGGGTGCTGGAAAACAGCATCCGTGGCCACCTCGACACGGTGGCACCCCGTCGCATGGCGGTGCTCGATCCGCTCAAGGTGGTGATCACCAATCTTCCGGCGGATAGCACCGCGGCCCTTCAGGCCGGCAACCATCCGAAGGATGAATCCCTCGGCACGCGCGAGCTATTGCTGACCCGAGAGGTCTATATCGATCGCGCAGATTTCCGTGAGCAGGCAAACAAGAAGTACAAGCGCCTGGTACTAAACGGTGAAGTACGGTTGCGCAACGCGTATGTTATCCGATGCGACGAGGCAATCAAGGACGAGGCGGGCAATATCACCGAGCTGCGCTGCACCTACGACCCAGAGACCCTTGGCCGAAATCCAGACGGGCGTAAGGTGCGCGGCGTTATCCACTGGGTATCGGCAACGCGGGGCATGGCGGCCGAGGTTCGGCTGTACGACCGGCTGTTCAAGTCGCCGGAACCGGGCCGGACGCACGATTTTCACGAGGACATCAACCCGGATTCGCTGCGCGTGCTCAAGGGTTGTGTGGTCGAGCCCTCGCTGGCCGAGGCGGGTATTGATGAGCGTTTCCAGTTTGAGCGCGAGGGATATTTCTGCCTCGACAGCGTAGACAGCCGCCCGGGTCAGCCGGTGTTCAATCGGATCGTGTCCCTGCGAGATTCCTGGGGGAAGATCGCTGATGAGTGAACGGTGGGCGCCGAAGAAATCGATAGGCAACGACACTAGACACCAAGCGGTGTGTGGCCTACCATATCGCCCTCGTCTCAGGGGCCATAGCTCAGCTGGGAGAGCGCAACACTGGCAGTGTTGAGGTCGGCGGTTCGATCCCGCCTGGCTCCACCAAGAATCAGTTTTTTGTCCCGTTCGTCTAGAGGCCTAGGACATCGCCCTTTCACGGCGACGACAGGGGTTCGACTCCCCTACGGGACGCCAATTAAATCAAGGGGTTAGCTGAAAAGCTGGCCCCTTTTTTTGCCCGTACGGCCACGGTACGGACAAATGACCCACGGCGGGGCGTATGGGCCAGTGCTTCCGGTGTTTGAGTATCCGTGCATCGGCCGCAGGTCTAGTGTGCCTGGACTCCGGTTAGATCGCGGCACCGCTGTCCGTACGACGATTCCTACAGCATCGCTTAGACCGCTAACATTTAGGTTTGTCCGACACCTGCCCATTGACGCGAGCTCTCGGTTGATCATCTTTCTCAACGGGCAGGTGTTGGTCAAACCTTGAGGGAGGAAACCGCGGGATGCTTCACCATGGGCAACATGAA
>JASFJQ010000303.1:0-3901 GCA_050121305.1 Chromatiaceae bacterium | reverse complement strand
AAGGTGTAGTCGACACTGGGTCGAATCGGCTGCAACGAGACCGTTTCGCCAGGAGCGAAACGGGTCGCACGCGGTGCGCCCGAAGGGCCGATGCCAGGGATGGCATCGGACAGCGCCCCTCCACGGCGAGGGTATCGGGGCCCGCAGAAGGAACTCAGTTAGCGATGCAGGTTAAGCCCTCGCCGCAACGGTGTCTCGCCTCTGTTTGGGCTTAGCCCGCAACGCCAAACGCATCCATGGAAAACGCGCGTGCCAGTCGGCTATAATACGCGCCGCAGATTTAGCGTACGCTACCGTCGGTGAACACCAAGCATGTCTCAGTACCTCGATATCGATCGACTCGAGTCAATTGATCCGGGCGAGTTCCGCGCCAGATCGCCCTATCCCTGGGCCAACCCTGACAACCTTCTGACGGCGGAAGGCTATCGGGCACTGCTCGAGAATATGCCGGACGTCTCCCAATTCACCCGGGAATTCGGTAAAGAGCGCAGAGGCAAGCAGGCGCCGCATGACCGGTACTCCTTGGAGTACACGGAAGGAATGGACGTGCCCGAGCCATGGCAGGATTTCATCGATGAACTGCGCGGCGAACGCTACCGCGCAGCCATTGGGCGCCTGTTCGATGCCAAGAATCCCGAGTTTCGTTTTCACTGGCATTATGCGCCGCCCAGCTGCTCGGTATCACCACACTGCGATGCCAAGCGCGAATTCGGCGCGCACATCTGGTACTTCAACTCCGAAGAGGAGTGGGACCCGGAATGGGGCGGCGACACCCTGGTGCTGGACGACGGTGGCCGATTCCCTCCGGACTCGGCGCCCGCATTCGAGGATTTCGACCAGGTGATCAGCTGTCGGTCGACCGGCAATTGGAGCGCCATTATAGAGCGCAGCGAACGGGGCTGGCACGGTGTGCGCGAGATCACCTGTCCCGAAGGCCTCATGCGCAGGGTGTTTATCGTTGTGGTCAATCCGAGTTCGCTTTACTGGCGAGTTCGAGATGGCCTCAAGGGTAAGCAGATCCAGCGCCTCTAAGGGCTCGCCAGTAGCAAACCATCAACCCGGCGCGGCATGTGCCGACACCCGCCCATCAGATGGGTTGCGCAGGGTCGAAATCAGGCAAAGGGTCGCCCCGGCACCTTTCCTCGGACATAACAGTACCTGGCGTCTCTCGGTATTCTCACCGTACGGCGTCGAAGATTGACAGAATCGCCGAAAACTACCAGAATCTGCCGCTCGAAAAAGCGCCCGTAGCTCAGCTGGATAGAGTACCTGGCTACGAACCAGGTGGTCGGAGGTTCGAATCCTTCCGGGCGCGCCATCTCAATAATCGGTGTTGACTCGCTGCGCATTCCTTCTCAGCGCAAACCGCGGGTCAAATCTTGGCGCAAATCAATACGCTTAGGAAACGCCGACCATGCGCTTGAGCGTACCGACGAGGCGGTGGCTCGGTGAATATTTCACCGGGAAAAAGTCCCCTTGCAAGGTGTAGGACTCACTGACGAAGTTGACATAACGCCTGGGGATGTCGGTCACCGACCGCGGAGAAACGCCGTGCAGACTATGCGGCACGTTGATCCACATAATCAGCGTGTTCGCACTGTAAGGCACCTGCTTCACCCGTTCGATAAACCGCTCTGGGACGTCCAGGTCCTTGGTGTGATAATACCGGTCGGATTTCAGCCGATACAGGTTGAGATCGCCGCCGGTGGAACGGTCATCGCGGCTCCGAAAGTATAATAGCCCCGCAAAGAGTTTCGCCGGGTTGTCCACATGCGGCACACGCACAGAAGTGGTTTCGGTTACCGGGCTGTTTATTCCAAACTGGCAATCGAGCATACAATCCGCCTGCAGGTTCGCAGGCGTTTTTGCTCGACCGCGCTGGCGCATCGCTGCGGTGAGCTCGGTCAGCGGTTTACCAAACCGGGCTTCCAAGTCGGGAAACGCCTGATCGATGGCGCCACGCCAGAATGTGACCGCCTCATTAAGAAACTCCTGCGAACAGTGGTAGGCGAAAAAGTCGCGCCAGACTGAAGGAATGCCAGGGTTGTCAACAACATGTTGCGCTTGTAGGTTGTACAGACGATTATTCGCATAGGGACCCGGCCCAGCAATGGTTTCCATCTGCGGATATGCCGCATCTAACTCGGCGTAATAATCGGGCGCTAAGGCATCTGGTACACAGATGTGGGGATATGGATCATAAATAATCTGGTCGGGCGTTATTCTGGCGAGAATACTTTGACTCATGCTCTTCTGCCTTGTCAGTCTTCGTACGAGTCGGCCGCGGCGTTGCGACCAGATCTTACCATAATCCTGTAACTCGCTCGCGGAAGGACCGTGGGGCAAGCGGTCAATGACGGCCACACCCTCAGTTGCGTACGCGTTGCCTGCGGCCTGTACAGCTGTCGGGCGAAGCAGTTTGGCGTATTTTCGAGTAAAATCGACCGCCTCTCGATGAGTAGGATCAAACGACCAGCCCCTTTGCTGTTGGCATGATCACGCTCGCATCGTCATTCGTAGGGAAAGCGCAGGCATCCGTTCCTGTTTTTATGATGTATTTTTTGTTTGATATTGGACCTGGCGAGGCCACGGCGTGGGTCGGCGTAGAGCGCAACGCCGCTGGCGAAACCGACCGAGATGCATGGAATTGCAAAGAGAGGTCGTCGCTTGATGGCTAGGCTTGTCACCAGCGCTTGGGACCGGCTTGACGCGTGGGGGCATCGCAAACGGTGGGCACGGGAACACGTGCGCAAGATGAGCCAGGCGGACGGAATCGTCGTGTCTCACACCAAGAGCGGTAGTACGTGGCTGCGCGTGATGATTTCCCATCTGTATCATTTGCGTTATGGCGTGCCTGAAAAAGAGGTTCTGAACTACGACAACCTTCATCGTCTCAACCCCGCCATTCCAAAACTCCATTTCGCCCGCGACACGGGCACGCCGTATTTCTCGGTCTTCGATAAAGTGGTGCCCGCCCCCTCCGAGCAAAAAATCCTTTTTCTCTTGCGCGATCCGCGCGATGTCGCCGTCTCTTTCTATTTCCACGTGCTGCACCGGGCGGGACGTCGTGAGCTTGATCGAAAACGCATTTCCCGTGAGGCCGTGAGCGAGATGACCCTCTACGACTTCGTGACTGATGAACACCTCGGTGTCCCTCGGGTCATTGGGTACATGAACCATTGGTGGGAAGAGCGGTCGCGATTTTCTGCTACCTGTCTGATCAAGTACGAAGAGATGAGACAAGACCCGCAGGCGGCGCTGCGCAAGGCGATCAGCTTCCTCGACCGGGAATTCGATGAGACGCTTCTCCGGCAGGCGGTGCAATTCGCCTCCTTTGATAACCTTGCCCGCAAAGAAGCGGCCGGCTTCTTTAACACTAAGCGGATGCAGCCGGGCGATGTCTCGGATCCCAACACCTTCAAGGTCCGTCGGGGACAGGTCGGCGGATACCGAGACTATTTCAACGCGGAGGAGCTCGCAGCGATCGATGCCCTCCTACAGGATGCGCTGCCGGCCGAGCTGGGATACTCTCCAAATTGATGGCATAGTCATGCGACTTGAAAAGCGACTAAAAAAACTGAGACAGCGTTTGCCGTGGAGATGGTCGGGTGACGTCTTCTACATCATTTCCTTCCCCAAGTGCGGGCGCACCTGGCTGCGGATCTTGATCGGCCATTACTTGGCCCAATACTACCGCCTTTCGACCGATAACTATCTGCGCATCCAGGATTATCACCGGCTCGATGGGCGCATCCCTCGAATCGAGGTCGCGCATGACGATAAACCCCACAAGCGCCGGTCCGAGGAACTAGTTCACAGCAAGAACCTTTACCGTCACGATAAGGTGGTCTTTCTCGTGCGTGACCCGCGCGATGTGCTCGTCTCCTGGTTCTATGCGAGG
>JASFJQ010000302.1:0-3925 GCA_050121305.1 Chromatiaceae bacterium | reverse complement strand
CAGGGCCGAGGCGGACTTGTCGGTGCGGCGGATCGAGAAGCGCATCATCGAGGCCATCGCCCGAGAGGGCGACTGGAAATCCGCGCTGTTCGACAATCCGCAGGTGCTGCTGCAGCCGCTGCGGGCCAGTGGTGCCGCGGTGTCCGTCGAGGGCCAGATACTCTCCACCGGCGAGGTGCCGGGGACACAGCAGATCCGCGCCATGGTGCAGTGGCTGGACCGGCAGGCGGTCGACCAACTCTTTGCGACGGCCGAACTCGGCGCCGAGGCGGCCGAATTTGCCGCGCTGCGACCGGTCGCCAGCGGCCTGGTCGGCGTCCGGATCTCGCGCTCACCGGGGGAATACCTATTGTGGTTTCGCCCGGAGCGCGTGCGTACCGTCACCTGGGGCGGAAACCCGTTCAAACCGGTGGAGATCGGTGACGATCCCAGCGACCTTTCACCACGCCGATCGTTCTCCAAGTGGCATCAGCTGGTCCAGGGCACCGCAAACCACTGGTCAGAGACGGATCTTGCGGCGGCCAGAAAGATCGGCGAGTCGGTCGAGGATGTCGTTTATCAGTTCCGTGCGGTGCGCATGTTGATCGCCGAAGACCAGCTTGCCCAGGTCAAACGCGATGTCAGGGAGGCACAGCAGCCGCTGGTGGTGGCCGATCCGGCGGGCCGGCTGCTGCTGGTCAACGACGCCTTCTATCAGCTGCTGCCAAACGACCATAAGCATCTGCTGTCGATCAGCGACCTGCCGGCGGTGTTTCGTGACCCGGTGGGGCTGCGCGAACTCCTCCAGGTAATGCTGCGTGATCATCGGGCGTGGCGTGGCGAAGTCGAGATGGAGTCCGGCGAGGGGGCTGTCCGGAGCTTGCTGTTGCGCGCAGATCCGGTCTTCGCACAGGCCAACCGGGCACTGGGCTTTGTGTTGTTCTTTGCGGACATCACCGACCAGAAGACTATCGAGGCCGCGCGACGGCGATTTCAGGAGACCATCGTCGAGGCGCACCGCGAGAAGGGCCCGCAGTTGGAGACCAAGACTGATCTGATCTACCGCAACCTGCTGTCGTCTGTGGTGAGCAACGCCAAGCTCGCGGCACTGGAGATCAGTGACGGTATGGATCTGGATACGGTGCCCGGCATGCTTTCAGCCGTGCATGATTCGGTGGCACGTGCACGTCGCCTGTTGCGCCATCTGCTGTCACGCCAGTCGGGTTGATGTAGCGGTCTGTACGTCCTCGGCCAGCGTGATATTGAGAGCGAATGCCCGCTGGGCCTCTGCGAGAACCGCGGCAGCGTCCTGTGGCGCGACCGCCGCATCGAGCGCCGTCTTGAAACGGCTCCGGCAATCCGTGACAGACTGCAGGCCGGGGAAATCGTAGAAGGCCATGCTGCGCGTGGGCAGGTTCAGCGCCCGCCCGAGCAGTCGCGGCATCATTCGGCCGCCGTTCAGGTCGCCCAGATAGCGGACATAGGCGTGGGCCACCAGCTGCGGATCGCTGGCGCGGGCCACCCGACTGGCATAGGCGCGACCCGCAGCAATGATCGGCAGCTGCGTCCGCCAGTCCTCACCGGCAATCTGCAATAGATCGTTCTCCAGCGCCGGGCTGCGCGACAGCGCGGGATCGGCCAGTGCAAGGCGCACCGCGTCGTTGCGCCAGGGCGCCAGGCGCTGCTCCAGGGTCTGGTACACCGGGTGGAGATTGCGCAGATAGAGCACATAGGCGGCGCGCGATAGGGTGCCCTGTAGGGTCTCGCGGATGACGCCGGCCTGCTCGGCGCGACGGTGACAGTCGCGGGTGTGTTCCTTGAGCCGTCGGGACAGACTCTGCGCCGAGGCCTGCACGGCGACGGCATTGCCCGGATGCGGGCTGACGCTGCGATTACGCCCAGCCATGTTGAAGGTGTCCCGCGCCTGCGTATCCGGTGTGAATCGACAGGCGCGAGATTACACCAAACCGCGGCGGACCACAGGCCGTGGGTGCGGCCCGGGCCGGCAGCGGGTCAGGGCAACTACCAGGCGGGTGCCATACGCACGTTTTCCGGCAGCTCGTTCGGCTTGGTCGGCAAGACATAGAGGCGGGCGAATACCAGCGCGGCGTTGACCGACAGGCCGGCCTGTTTCAGCCCGCCCAGCACGCCGCCGCGCTGTTTGGCCGCCTGCGTCGCGATATTGATCTCGCGCAGTCGCTCCAGTCCGCGGCGAAACTTCGGGTTGTCGGTGTCGAGCGTCAGCGGAAATATCTGGCGGCTGATCGCAGTGGTGATGTCGAACACCTTGAAGTCGAACTCGGTCGGGTCCATGCCGAGCGCCTGATACAGCTGGGGACGTGTATGGTCGCGCACATACATCGTGGAGTACACCGCGAGCAGGAAGAACCGAATCCACCAGACATTCACGCCGCGCAGCAGATGGGGGTTGGCACGCATGATCAGCGCGAACGCCTCGCCGTGGCGAAACTCGTCGTCGCACCACTCCATGAACCACTTGAAAATGGGATGGAAGCGGTGCTCCGGGTGGCGCTCCAGGTGGCGGTAGATAGTGATGTAACGCGCGTAACCGATCTTTTCCGACAGATAGGTCGCGTAGTAGATGAACTTGGGGCGGAAGTAGGTGTACTTCTTGGCGCGTTTCAAAAAGCCCAGGTCGACCGCGACGCCCAGGTGCTTGAGCGCCCGATTGATGAAGCCGGCATGGCGCGACTCGTCGCGCGCCATGGCGCCCATGAGTTCGGCGATATCCGGATTCTCGATGTGTTTCTCGATCTCCTTGTAGAGCACGCAGCCGGAGAACTCGGCGGTCACCGAACTGATCATGAAATCCAGGAACTCCTCGCGCAGTTCATCCGAGATCTCGTGCATCTCGGCGTCGTAGTCGATCTCCTTGCGGAAGTGTTCGCGGTTTTTGTCGCGACGGAACTCCTCCATCATCGCGTCCCACTCCTTGCGTACCGGCGAAATATCGAGGCGGTCGAGCGCGGCGTAATCGGTGCGATAGAAGCGGGGCGCCAGCAGGGTGTTCTTTTTGGCCTGTTCGGTCGCGCTGTTGTGGGCGTTGGTCTCGCTGACGTCGGTCATGCGTTCCTCCTGTTCGGGTCACCGGGCGGTGACTTGGGTCTGGGTCCGGCGCATCGCCGCCTGGTAGCTGCATGCAGTCTTGGGGGACTGTCAAGACAGCTTAACAATTGTGATGTCAAGTGTAGTTGACTAGAATCGATTGGACAACAGTCAGCGTAGCAACGGTCCCGAAGACCTGACGGACCCGCTTCGGGAGAGGCCAACGCCATGCTTTACCACCTTGGTTACGTGAGCACCCAGACCCACCCGATGGGTGGCAAAGAGCTCTTGGAGATCCTCAAGAGCGCACGCCGAAGCAATGAAGACGTGGAGATCACCGGGCTGCTGCTGCACCGCGAGGACTCGTTCTTCCAGGTCCTCGAGGGCGAGGAGGACGTCGTCCGACAGGTATTCGATAAGATCCAGCGCGATCCGCGCCATGAACGCATCAAGGTCCTGTTCGAGGGCCCGATCGAGGCGCGGGAGTTTGCCGACTGGCGCATGGGTTTCGTGGATCTCAACGGCGTCGACGTCAAGAACCTTCCCGGTTTCAGCGACTTTCTCTCCGACGATGTCGAGCCGCGCCGCTTGCTCGAAGAACTCACCCAGGTAAAACGCCTGCTCCTGCTGTTTCGCGCCATGGAGTGATCCTCCGGCGCGTCCGGATCTCCCCCCGCCGGCCGAAGCCCGTCCGGCCCGAAATCGATGATCACCCGCGATTCGCGGTATCATTCGGCGCCCCCAAAACTGCAAGCCAGGGATTCCTCGGAATCCGCGACTTGATTGCGCCAAGACACAGGGAGATCGCTGAATGAGCAGGCCGGAAAGCCGCATACAACCGGGGTCGGGTGACGACGGCACCCTACAGCAGGGACCGCTG
>JASFJQ010000301.1:0-3930 GCA_050121305.1 Chromatiaceae bacterium | reverse complement strand
CGTCCCGGAACGAAAATAGTTCAGCTGGTCGACCGTATACGACGCGTGTTGGCCACTCAGTCGGGGGAAATTGGCCATCGGGTTGCCGACACCGGCCGGACCATGGCAGGCCGCACAGGCGGAGACGCCGCTCGCGGCATTGCCTGCACGGTAGATGGACTCGCCCAGCGCAATCTGGTCCTCTGCAGCGATGCCGATCTTGGGCTGTTGCGCGGCATAGTAGGCAGCAAGATCCGCCATATCCTCGTCGCTCAGAGCCGCGACCATGCCGGCCATTACCGCGTTTTGACGGTCACCGCTCTTGTAGTCCTTGAGTTGCTTGTACAAGTAGGCGGCGTGCTGTCCGGCCAACTTCGGGAAATTCGGCGCTGCACTGTTCCCATCCGGGCCATGGCAGGCCGTACATGTGGCTGATTTGGCCTTGCCTGCCTCGGCATTGCCGGCGGCCTGCGTGGTTCCAAGCGCAGTCAGGCCGACAATGGCAGTGATCATCAACATCGTCTTCATAGCTTCGTTCCGGCTTCTCGAGCGTTTATTCCAGAATCAGCGCGGGGTCATCGCCGCGAGGCATCCCACTCTAGGGGCGTGACTGTGTCACTTGAGCGTCACGATGTAGGCGGACAGATTGTCGATGTCCGCGTCATTCAGTCCGGCGGTCATGGCCTTCATCGTCGCATTGTCGCGCGCCCCTGATCTGTAGGCGTGCAACTGTTCGCGCACGTAGGTGCCTTCCAGGCCAGCCAGCTTGGGGTATTTGAGCACCTCGTTACCGGCGCCCGTAGGCCCATGACAACCCGCGCATACCGCATACTTTTTTTGGCCCGCCGCGGCGTCGCCGGCGGCATGGGCAGGGTAGACGCCGAGCAGGGCGAGGGCGGTAGCAATGATCGCAGCCTCTTTCATCACGAGTCTCCTGGTTGGCTCCACGATCTCCCGGACTCTGCGCGACCGGGGCCGGCCGTGTTGCGCTGAGTTTCGGCCCGCGTTTGTATCAGAATTTACTTAATTGGGCAACCGGGGCGGGCTGGTCACGGACGGTTGGTTCGGAAAGGGAACGGTACCTCGAAGGCCTGCCCATCCGCGTCCAGTCGCACAGCCGCTTCCCAACTCATTTGCCTTTGACTACAGATCGGGAGGATGGTTTCGCCCTCCCAGCTCCCCCCCGGCGTGCGAGTCAAGGAGGTCCGATTCAGACCCATGTCCATGTTCAGGCCGCGAATCTCCACCTGCACCGCATGTTCCGTTAAACCCTCGGCGACCACCCTGAGGCGCAGTGGCTGCATCAGCGGGATGTCTGCCGGTTGGATCGCCAGGGTAACCGTTCCACCATTCACCGGCTGAACACAGGGCCCGGTCCTGAGATCGCAGGCCCCTTCCGGCTCGACGCGCGTGTAGGATGCCTCGTCCGTCTGCCAGTGTCGCGCGGCGAAGTACGCGACGACGGCCAAGGATAGGAATCCCAGCAGCGTCAGTGCGTCGCGTAGCCTTGCGTCCACGTCTCGTCTCCGGGTCGTCCCGTCCTGGTGGTCGTCTGCAAAGTTTGACACAGGCGCGGTGTAGGGATGCTGGGTTTGCTGCATAACCCGGCAGCCTCCCGGGTTGCTTTCAGCGCGCGCGACCCTAGTTTGGTGCGGATAGGAGAGACAAATGGCAACTTGGTTGACCGGGACCGTGGCGCACAAGACGCGCTGGAACGACACCCACTTCTCGTTAGCGATACAGGCACAGGGCCCGGCGTTCACCGCTGGGCAATTCATCCGTATCGGGATGGATCTCGAGGGCGAGCGCGTCGGACGCCCCTACTCGCTGGTGAATCCCCCGCATGCGCCCCTATTCGAGATCTTTTTCAATATCGTGCCCGACGGGCCGCTGAGCAGTCGTCTGGCCGCGCTCGAGGCCGGCGACCCTATCTGGCTCACCGAGGCGGCGAACGGGCTGTTGACGCTGGCCGAGGTGCCGCAACACACCAGCGACCTGTGGATGCTGGCGACGGGGACCGGAGTGGGCCCTTTCCTGTCGATGCTGCAGACCGACGAACCGTGGCGGCGGTTCGAAAACGTAGTACTCGGCTATGGCGTGCGTTATCACGCAGACCTGGCCTATCGCGAGCTCATCGGCCGCCTGAAGCGGGAGCACGCAGGGCGTTTCCATTTTGTCCCGTTCATTACAGGCGAGGCTGCAGGCGACGGTTTTGCCTGTCGGATCCCACAGACCATCGCCGACGGTCGTCTCGAACAACGCGTTGGCCTGACCCTCGATCCCACGCGCAGCCACGTGATGCTGTGCGGCCACTCCGGGATGATTAGCGATGCGATCGACAGCCTCGAGGTGCGCGGCATGCGGCGCCACCGTCGGCGCGAGCCGGGTCACATCAGCACCGAAAAGTACCACTGACAACGGCGCTCAGTGCAATCCGGGAAACTGGTCAGCAAAACGCGCAATCCATTCATCCGCGGCCTGTTCGCTGCTCAGATTCCGACCTTCCTCGAGCTCGACCTGCTGGCGATAATCCTCGATGTAACAGAGTTGCTCGACCATGCGCACACAGAATCGGTCTTGCGCAGAGAAGAAGCGCACGCCGATCGCAAAACCCTCAGGCGAGGGTTCGCACCAGACGACGGCGCCTTCCGCCTCGTATTGCTGGCCCAACAGCGGGATGATAATGCGGATTGCTGCACCAAGATCCAGCGCCACACTGCTATCGAAACAGAGCCCGCCCTCGCTGACGTTGCGCAGATAGTTGGCCTGGGGCGTCAGCTCTCCCTGCAGTTCGAAACGGATCGGCATACGCGAGGGGTGTCGGATAAAGCGCCTTTCCTTGTGCTGCACGCCTGAACGCTGTCTCTTCATTCGCTGATCACCTGCACCTTGGGCAGCGGCCCGACGCGGTCCGCTTGATGCAGTTTACCGCAAGGCAGGACCGCAGCACGCTCGGCGGGAGTGAGCGCACGCCACTGCCCGGGCCGCAGGCGTTCATCTAGCGTGAGTCCACCGATGCGCTGACGATGCAGGCTGACCACGCGATTGCCAAGGGCCGCGAACATGCGCCGCACTTGGTGATAGCGGCCCTCGGTGACCGTGATCTCTACCCGTAGTGCGTCAAGCCGCTGCAGGCTTGCCGGCCGTAACGGCGTAGTCTCATTGCGCAGCAGCAGGCCTTGCGCCAGACGCCGCTCGGCGTCGTCGATCAGCGGCTCCGCCAGCTGCACGATATAGGTCTTTGGGCAGTGGTGATTCGGTGACGTCACCCGATGCGACCACGCGCCATCGTCAGTCAGCAACAGCAGGCCGCTGGTCTCCTTGTCGAGACGACCGACCAAATGCAGTCGTGCGGCCAAGGCCCCGGGCAGCAGCGACAGCACGGTCTGCTGGGCGCTGTCGCTGGTCGCACTGAGGACGCCACAGGGCTTGTTGAGCATCAGATACAAAGGCTCCGGCAGCGCGAGCGTTGCCCCGGCCCGCTCCACCCGCTGGGCTTCTCCCACCTGACGGGCGGCGTCGGTCACCGGCAGGCCATCGAGGAGGATGTCGCCGCGGCGGATCAATGCCCGCGCCTGACTGCGCGACAGGCCCGTCGCATGACTCACGAAGCGATCGAGCCTCATGGCCTGTTGCAACACCGTCGCAGCTCACCGACCGCGCGCAGTTGGCCCATCGACCCGCCGTCAATCTTTGTAATCACGCATCCCACCCCTAGCCGAAGGCAGATCGATGCCTCCCGGTCCGCGGTATTGTCCTGCACCATTGCGTTGAATCTCCAGCGAGGCGGCTAGAATAGCCGTCCGGCATTCGCCTTATCGACCTAGCCCGGAAATCTCACCGGGATGTGGGATTTTGGGGCGATAGGGTCAAACAGCTTGGGTGATCGTTCGAAAATGCCTAGCCGTCGCTATGGTTTGAGAAGGATCGCGCAAGATGCGAAGGCCAAAT
>JASFJQ010000300.1:0-3935 GCA_050121305.1 Chromatiaceae bacterium | reverse complement strand
CGGGGCGATCGTCTCCATGCGCTCGAGCGCCTTCAGTCGGCTCTGCGCCTGGCGTGCCTTGGTTGCCTTGGCGCGAAAGCGCTCGACGAAGCCGTGCATGTGGGCGATCTCGCGCTGCTGTTTCTCATACGCGGCCTGTTGATTGGCCAGCTGCTCCGCGCGGATCAGTTCGAAGGCGCTGTAATTACCGCTGTAAAGCGTCGCGCGCCCGTGTTCGATGTGCAGGATCTGGTCGCAAACGCGGTCGAGAAAATCGCGATCGTGGGAGATGAGCAGCAGCGTGCCAGGGTATTGCTGCAACCAGGACTCGAGCCAGATCACCGCATCCAGGTCCAGATGGTTGGTCGGCTCGTCGAGCAGCAGCAGGTCCGAGCGGCACATCAATGCCTGTGCGAGGTTGAGTCGCATGCGCCAGCCACCGGAGAAGCTGGAGACCGGGCGCACCTCGTCCTCGGTCCGAAAGCCGAGGCCGCTCATCAGACTGGCGGCCCGACTGTTGGCCTGATAGCCGCCGATATGCTCGAGCTCGCTGTGCAGCTGTGCGATGCCGGTACCGTCGTCTGTCTGCTCGGCCGTCGCGAGCCGCGTCTGTAATCGGCGTAGCTGGACATCCCCATCGAGGACATACTCCAATGCCGCCCGCTGCGTGGTCGGGATCTCCTGCGCGACATGCGCCATGACCCAGTCGGCCGGGCGGGTCACCCTCCCCTGGTCGGTGGTCAGGCTACCGAGGACCAGCGCGAAAAGACTCGATTTGCCGGTCCCGTTGGCGCCGGTCAGACCGGTCTTCTTGCCAGGGTGTATCTGGAAGCTCGCGCCCTCGAACAGCAGCCGGGGCCCACGGCGCAGGGAGACGTTATCGAACTGCAGCATGATTCAGGGACGGAGAACTCGTGCGCACCAATTTAAATTATATCTCGGCCAACCAGACTTCTCGCCCGCCTATCGCAGCGACTACCTACTGCGCGGCCCGATCGAGCCGCCGATAACCGATGGCCTCGGTCAGGTGTCGAGCCTCAATGCGCCCACTGGCCTCCAGGTCTGCCACGGTCCTGGCGACCCGCAGGATGCGGTGAAATGCACGCGCCGACAGACCGAGCTTGTCGATCGCGTCCGCCAGCAGACGCCGACCCTGCACCGGCAGGTCGCAGTGGCGCTTGAGCTGCTGTTGGCTCATTCGCGCGTTGGCGATGCCCTGGCGCTGTCGCTGCCTGTCCCACGCGCGCTGCACGCGGCCGTGTACGGTCGCACTGTCCTCTGCGTCCACGTTGAGACCGTCGAGCAGTGCCGCCCGGGGCAGGCCGGGTATCTCGATCTGGATGTCGATGCGATCACGCAGCGGGCCGGATACGCGGCGCTGATAGCGGGCGGCCTGTTCGCTGGTGCAGCTGGCGCAGGCGCGCTCCGGGTCACCGGCATAGCCGCACTTGCAGGGGTTCATCGCCGCGACGAGCTGAAAGTCTGCGGGGAACTCGGCCTGGCGTGCCGCACGTGAGATCAGGATCCGCCCGGTCTCCAGGGGCTCGCGCAGGACCTCCAGTACCCTGCTGTCGAACTCGGGCAGCTCGTCGAGAAACAGCACCCCATGGTGGGCCAGCGAGATCTCACCGGGCCTGGGCGTCCCCCCTCCGCCGACCAGGGCGGCGCCGGATGCGGTGTGGTGGGGCGCGCGAAACGGCCGACGTAACCAGTCACCCGGCGCGAACGGGAGGCCCGCAACCGAGCGGATCGCCGCGCTCTGCAGCGCCTCGTCCTCGGTCAGCGTCGGCAGGATGCTCGGGAGTCGACTCGCCAGCATGGACTTGCCGCTGCCGGGCGGTCCCATCATCAGCAGATTGTGACGCCCCGCGGCCGCGACCTCGAGTGCGCGCCTGGCCTGCGCCTGACCCGCCACCTCGGCCAGGTCGGGCAGCGGTGCCGGTTCGGGTGGCGCCGCCGGCGGCGGCCTGACGAGTCCATTCTGCCGGCCGTCCAGAAAGGCGCTGACGCCCAGCAGGTGCGCGGCTGGGCACAATGTCAGCCCCTTGACCAGATGGGCCTCGGCGAAATTCTCCACGGGTAGGACCAGGTCTGCGCCCTGTCGGCGCGTCGCCAGGGCCATCGGCAGGATGCCGCTTACCGGGCGAAGGGCGCCCGCCAGGCTGAGTTCGCCTATGAACTCGTGGCCCTCGGCCGCCTGCGCCGGCAGTTGGTCGCTGGCGATCAGGATACCCACCGCGATCGCCAGGTCGAAGCGGCTGCCCTGTTTCGGGAGGTCGGCGGGGGCGAGATTGACGGTGATGCGGCGTGCCGGGAAGTCAAATCCGCTGTTGAGCAGTGCGCTGCGCACGCGGTCGCGGCTCTCCTGCACCGCCTTTTCCGGCAGGCCCACGATATTGAAGCTCGGTAGGCCATTGGCGAGATGGGTTTCGACCATCACCGCGGGTGAGGTGACGCCGACGGCGGCACGGCACACAGTGGTTGCGAGTGTCATGACCTTCCCTGGTCGTTCGAGCCCGCCACGAGCGGCGGGCGCCATCAATTAGTCCTCGGCCGCAGTCTCCAGTGCGGCCACCCGCGCCTCCAGCGCCTTGAGCTTCTCACGCGTACGCTGCAGCACCGCCTGCTGGATCTCGAATTCTTCGCGGGTGACCAGCTTCAGCCGGCTCAGCGCCGCCTCGAGGCCGGCGCGCAGGTTGCGCTGCAGGTCGTCCTGGAGGGTCTGGAATCCACGCGGCAGATTATCCGCGACGCGCCGCGAAAGGTCGTCAATCAGCTTCGGGTCCAACGCCAAGATCGCCTCCGGGGTCCGAGACCACGTACAAGCCCGAAGACTAAGAAAGTGCCGTTCCTATGTCCAGCGTCGCAATCTGCACCAATATAGGGCATCAAATTGGTGCGGATTATATGGGCCTGCCTTTGTTGGTGCATCAGCGTCGACGCTCATTCATGTTCTTGTCACATAACTCCGTGTTCAGGCAATAAAAAAGCCCGTTGGCACGCCTCCTGCTTTTCCCTGCTCTATCGGGTGCCCAGCACCGATGAAAATCAGCACAACGTAGCTTTATCGGGAGTCTCAAAGATGAAATTGACCAAAATTGCCGTCACCTTCGGTGCCCTCATGATTGGGGGTTCCGCGATCGCCGAGGTATCCGCGAATATCGGCGCCACGAACAACTACATCTGGCGCGGCGTCACCCAGACCGACAACGACGCGGCCGTCTCGGGCGGTCTCGACTACGCGCATGATAGCGGTCTGTACGCCGGCACCTGGGTATCCAACGTCGACTACGGTGGCGCGAGTGCCGAGGTCGACTTCTACGGCGGTTTTGCCAACGAGCTGGACAGCATCAGCTATGACATCGGCGCCATCTATTACTACTACCCGAGCAGGGACTCCGACGCAGACATCAACTTTTCCGAGGCCTACCTGAACCTCGGGTTCGGCCCATTTAGTGCGGGTGTCAACTGGACCTTCTGGAAGGAGCAGAGTGGCGATACGCACGATCTGTATTACACGCTCGGTGCCGGTACCGATATTGCCCCGACCTGGAGTATCGGCGCGACCCTCGGCTACTACGATTTCGACGGCGGCGGAAACTATACGCATGGCCAGCTCGACCTCTCCAAAGAGGTGGGTGACTTCGGCTCGTTCACGTTCACGGTGTCCACGGTGTTCGATCAGAGTAATAGCGTCGATAACGACAAAGACCCGCTGTTCGTCGTCTCCTGGGCGAAGACCTTCGAGTAATCCCCTGCCCGAAATACCTGCCGGCACCCCGCGCGGGTGCCGTCTCCATCCAGAGCCAAGGAGAAGTAAACATGAAACTGGTTGCAGCAATCATCAAGCCGTTCAAGCTCGATGACGTGCGCGAGGCCCTGTCCGACATCGGCGTCACGGGTATCACCGTGACCGAGGTCAAGGGCTTCGGTCGTCAGAAGGGCCACACCGAGCT
>JASFJQ010000299.1:0-3954 GCA_050121305.1 Chromatiaceae bacterium | reverse complement strand
GTCTTATTTGCGCCCGGGTTTGACCCATCCGGCGCCAACCAGAGATCATACCTTCATTTCTGGGCGCATCCCGCGCCGACACTCGGCCCAGATTTCAGTCACAATTATCAGTGACAATCCACCGCCTGTCGCCACTGGAGACACTCTAGATGCCTGCCTACGTCATCCTCAATATCCATGTGAACGATCCAGATCTGTTCGAGGAGTACAAGCAGCTTGCGCCGGCGACGATTGCGGCCTACGGGGGAAGGTATCTGGCCCGCGGTGGGAAGGCTGAAGTACTGGAGGGAGACTGGACACCGGCCCGCGTTGTCATTCTTGAGTTCGACAGTAGCGATACAGCCAAGGTATGGATCAATTCACCGGAGTACCGTGCAGCCCGGCTCATGCGTCAGCAGGCGGCTACGTCGCACACCATCCTGGTCGAAGGCATTGAGGTATAGGCGAAGGGATCACCCCCTATCAGCTGGCACCTCGACCACCGACCTGCGAATCGGGTAGAAATGACAGCTATCATCGGGTTATGAGTCGTCAAAGCAACCTCCCGCATGCAATGCCCATTTTGCTGTTGTTGGTGTTCGTATCCGTTATCGCTGGATCAGCAGCCCTCTTCGCAATCGGCGGCACGCTGGCCGAACCACAACTACGGGCTGTTCAAGGCCCGCCCGAGGATCTCCCGTTGAAGGCCCTGCGAATTCCGCGAGCCGATGGTGGTTCTGTAGCGGCCTGGTTCGCTGACGGCGATATTTACCAGGGTGGGATTGTTCTGGTGCATGGCATAAGGTCCGATCGTCGCCAAATGCTCGATAGAGCACGCTTCCTTTTCACGGCGGGCTATTCTGTTCTGCTAATCGACTTGCAGGCACACGGTGAAACCTACGGCGAGCAGATCACCTTCGGCTATCGGGAATCGCTCGATGTCAAAGCGGCGGTCGACTATCTGAATGCTCGGCTTAGTGGACGCCCAGTCGGGGTAATCGGCACATCCCTCGGTGGCGCCGCGGCCCTACTCGGTGAATCACCAGTCGACGCAGACGCGGTCGTGCTCGAAGGCGTCTACAGCTCCATCGATCGGGCAGTGGGAAACCGTCTTGCGATTCGATTCGGTGAAATCGGCCATTGGCTGGCGCCTTTTTTCGTATGGCAGGTCAAACCACGATTGGGTATACATCCAAGAAAACTCGCACCGATTGCGGCCATTCATCGACTTGATGCGCCGGTGATGATCATTGCCGGGACGGATGACAGACGTACGCGGCTTGATGAGTCGAAGGGGCTTTACCTGCGCGCAAAATCGCCAAAACGGCTCTGGTTGATAAATGGGGCGAGACACGAAGACTTTCATCGTCATTCACCGGCAGACTATGAGCGACAGGTCCTGGAGTTTCTTGACCGCCATCTGGCCATGCAGGTGGCGCAAGAAGAAAAGTGAAGTGGGTGAACCGATATCGACTATCTATCACGGGCTTGAGCTTTCCTGCCTCTACATCATTTCAGCGGGAAGAGTAGCTCGAGGTAGTTTCGACACTGGATCAGTTGCTCGGAGGCCAATTTCGGTTCCTTCATCACCTTTGACAAGATAAAGGCACCTTCGAACGTGGTTAGAACATGGTCTGCCACCTGGTGAGTCTCCGCCGGAATCGCAGGCGGATGAAGCTTTGATGCTTGTTCGATTTTCTCGCTGAGACGCTTACGCCAGAAATGCATCATCTGCTCGATTTGGGCCATTACATCCGATGAGATGGCACCGCTCTGGTAACAGTATGAGGCGTACAAGCAGCCTGGAAAGGGCTCTTCCAACTGCTCGGTCTTCTCTATAAATAAACCAATGAAGATCAATAGCTGCTGAAGTGGGTCGCGTGCAAGCTGCTCGGCTTTGTCCATGAAGTCGTTGTAGTGATGCCGGTCCTCCTCCGCGTAGCGGGTGATCAAGGCTGCCGCAAGCTCATGCTTTGTCTTGAAGTGATAGAAGAATGTGCCTTTGGTGACACCGGCTTGGTCGATCACCTTCTCGACAGAGGTGCCGGACAACCCTACATCCAGCACCATCTGTTGGGCGGTATCCATAATTTTTTGTCGCGTGGCGCCACCGTCTCTAGGCATGGCCTCCTCCTTTGTGGTCATCGTCGCCGGCAAACGTCAGCTCTTTTATTTGTACCCTAGGTCAGTTTCCCGGCCAATAACGCATGGCCGACATTAGCGCTCATTTAGACCAGAATCACTTTATCTATTTTTTTCAATTAGTTAGATAACGAAAATTTCTTTTTCTTTTTGTATTGCCCCCCGAAATTCGCCCCTCCTAAGCTTAAGACACTGCAAACAAACTAACCCGCGAGGTGAGGACCATGTGTAATGCCTGCATGCCGATGCTGAACGATGAAAAACCGGTCGACGCATTTGCCAATCAACTGATGGACATGTTGAACCAGGGCGCGTTGTCTCTGATGGTGTCGATTGGCCATCGCACTGGCCTATTCGATTGTATGAGCGAGCTACCGTCAGCGACCGCCGAGCAGATCGCGAGCCATGCCGGACTCGCAAAGCGCTACGTGAAGGAGTGGCTGGCAACCATGGTAGCTGGCGGCATCCTTCGGTACGAGCCAGCGAGCCGCCAATTTGAGCTTCCGGAGAACCACGCCGCGCTTCTATGCCGGAGATCTGAGCCCGACAACATTGCGGTTTTCGCACAGTATATCGGGATACTCGGACAGGTCGAAGACCGTATTGTGGATTGCTTTCGGAACGGCGGTGGCGTGGCCTATGAGCACTACCCGAGATTTCACGAGGTCATGGCCGAAGACAGCGGGCAAACAGTCCTTGCCGCGTTGGACGAGCACATCCTGCCTTTGGTCGCGAAGCTCGAAGAAAGGCTGGAGAGCGGCATCCGTGTACTCGATGTAGGCTGCGGTAAAGGGCGGGCGTTGATTCATTTGGCCGCCCGTTTTCCGAAATCAGTATTTGTCGGCTACGACTTGTCCAAGAGTGCTTTGGCGCAGGCCCGGCAAGATGCAAGGGCGCGAGGCTTGCCGAATGTCCGGTTCGAAATGCGCGATTTGACGCATTTCAACAGCGAGGCCGAAGCAGAGGCGTTTGATCTGGTCACGGCCTTCGACGCGATTCACGACCAAGCCGCACCCCAGAACGTGCTCGACGGAATCTATACTACGCTGAAATCTGGCGGTAACTTCCTGATGCAGGATATCCGAGCTTCCAGCGAACTTGCTAAGAATCTGGAGCACCCCATCGCGCCGCTGCTGTACACACTATCGACCATGCATTGTATGACCGTGTCGCTGGCGCAAGGGGGCGCCGGCCTCGGCACAATGTGGGGTGAAGAGTTAGCCGTTGAGATGCTCGGTAGGGCTGGTTTCGACTACGTGGAGGTCCGCCAGTTAGATCATGACTTCCAAAACAACTTCTACGTAATGCAGAAGACGAGGGCCGCGGCTGCCTGAGATTCCTTAGATCTTGTGACGTCGCGGTTTTGGCGGTGTGCGGAAATAGAAACAACGTCTGTGATGGTGACTCTTCTTTTTGGATGTCTGAACGCCCCTTCCTGGCCCGGAACAGACACGCCGAGGCCATAGCGACCACGTGCAAGAGCTTCTGGCCGAACATCTTCCTAGGAGGGTGGCTAATGGGGTTTTCCCATTGCCCCCGAGTGATTTCAGACGATTTTGAAGCTGTAGGTCGGAAGAGCCCACGGGTTGCCGGGCATTAGGGACTTGCGGGGAGCGATATGAGGCCTAGCCCGAAAATCTCACCAGGCGAACGAGCAATATCGGAAAACAGGCTTTGAAACATGGTGTTAGGTTCAAATTTCTGCTCTCGGGTAAATGACAGTCTGTTCTATGTGGTTTTTGGACCGATTTGGCCTTCGCATCTTGCGCGATCCTTCTCAAACCATAGCGACGGCTATGCTTTTTCGAACGATCACCCAAGCTGCTTGACCCT
>JASFJQ010000298.1:0-3963 GCA_050121305.1 Chromatiaceae bacterium | reverse complement strand
GCCATGAGAGATGATATGGATGGCGTCGATGTCTTCGAGGCCGGCGAGTGCCTCGCTGATCTGTTCGACACCGTCGCGCGCCGCATCGAGCAGGACCACGCGATAGAAGGGCTCGTCACGCCCCGCGGCCAGATCGGCCAGCAGGGTCGCGCCGTCTTCGACGCCGGCATCCAGGAACACGATCTCGCGCGGTGTCTCTGCGCCATACGCGGCCAGCGGCGCGGGGCCGAGGTCGTCGAGGCAGTCGCAGTCGTCGACGGGATCTGCGCCGCCGAGGGGATTCAGCAGCGCCGGGAGGTCGGGTGGCCCAGACGCGTCGAGCGCGCCCGCGGCATCGGTGGCGGCCGCCAGCTGTGACCAGTCCGCCAGTGTCGTCTCGGCATCCCAACTCGCATCATCGGTGGCCTCACGATCGAGTACGCCGGCATCGATGCCCAATGCATCGGCCGAGAGCAACAGGCGCGGCTCCATCGGCTCGACGATGAAGTCATCGGCATGCGACGTCTGCAGCGCCGCGGCGATCCGGTTGCGTGTGAAGAACTTGCGCATCGGGTGGGGTACGCGACGCCCTATGCGGGCGTCAGCGTTCCGATGCCGCCAGTTGGGGAGAGCCTCCCTGATCTCCTTGTGAATCACTCAGCCGCGGGCCCTTGCCCGACAGCTCGACCCGGCACTTCAGGCCGGCCGGGATGGCGCGCTCGGGATTGGGCAGGCTCAGCCGCACACCGAAGGTGCCGCTCCCGGCGTCTCCCATGGGGTCGACCAGATCGACGGTCGCCAAGTGAGGCTTACCGTTGTCGAGCTCGGGGATCACACGCGCCGACATGCCGGGCTCAATCCGGCCGAACAGCCGCATCGGCAGGATCGCCTCGACGTGCAGCGGATCGAGCCGGACGATGCGCATCAGCGGCTGGTCTTCGATGTATTCTCCAGGTTCGTGCAGGCGCGCGACCACGACGCCGTCGATCGGGCTGCGGATCTTGCGCCGATCGAGCGCGGTCTCGGCACGCGCCTTCTCCAGCGCATACAGCTGCAGGTCATCCTGGGCCTGACGCAGACGCCAGGCCGCCAGGCGTGCATCTCGCGCGGCGCGGTCCTTGTCTTGCGCTGAGGCTACCTTGGACGCGGCCAGCGAGCTGAGCCGCTTCTCGGTGCGCCGGTCGATGGTGTAGGCGGTACGGCGCAGGCTCAGCTCGGTATCGGTCGCGGCCTTGAAATCGGCGATCGCCAGATTGGCCTCTTCGAGCCGCGAATCCAGACTGGCGACGATCTGGCCGGCACTGACCGTATCGCTGCGATCGACCAGGACCTGATGGATCTGCCCGGGCACCGGCGTACCAAGATCGACCGACCTCGATGGTGTAATCACACAGTCGAACGTAGCCGGTGCCTCTTCGGCCACGGCGGGCAGCCCGCAACACAGGCCGAGCATGAATACGGGGATACGGCGAAGGATGGGATTGTGGTTCCACATGGCCGAATGTCGTTGTATTGGTCCAACAGGAATGGCGGCCACCGCGGTTGATAATTAAGCAGATTTCAGGCGTTCTATTCACCAATCTCCGACATTACGACGCGGCGCACGCTGTCGTACCCGCGCGCCAGCAGCGGGACCGCGGCGTGCTCGAAGCGCACATAGGCCCGGCTGCCGATGAACTGCAGCGCCTGCGTGTAGGGCACCGCGATATCGAACGCGAACACCTTGTGCAGCGTCTGCCGCCCCTGCGGGTCGCGTGCATCCACCGGGATGGCACCACCGGCCCGGCTACCCAGCGCCGCGCTCGGCAACGTATCCGAGGCCGCCGGTACCTCGCCAAGCAGCTTGCCCTGCACCACCGCACTGGCGCGATCCGCCAGACGGACCTGGACTGCCTCGACGCCGTCGCGAATGCGTGCGGCATCCGCCTGTACCGCGATCACCCGCACCATCGCCTGGGCGTCATCGGCGACATAGCCGAGCAGCTCGCCCTGTGCGACCAGGCGGCCGAGGCGGTCGCCGAGCGCGGGACTGCGCAGCACGCCAGCGCTAGGACTGCGTAGCACCAGGCCGGCGTGGCGACGCTCCAGCTCGGCGAGTTCGGCGCGCAGCTCGGCCAGGCGTTCAGCCTGGATCTCGCGCGCCAGCCGGTCTTCGAAGCCCGCCTTATCACGACGCGCGTTCAGCTCTGCGATGCGTGCGCGCAGCACCGCGAGATCACGCTCCAACCCCCGGTTAATCAATACAAACAGCGGATCGCCCTTGTCGACCGGGCTGCCATAGGCGACCAACTGGCGAGCGAGGAAGCCGTCGACGCTGGCACGCACGATCGCCTGGTCGGGCAGCAGCACGACGCCATCGGCCTTGGTGCTGGAGGGAAACGGGATCACCGCAAGTACCCCGAGCATACCGAGCATCAGGCCGCCGACGATGGCCAGCGCGCGCAGTCGCCGCCCGCTCAGGGTCGGGCCGAACAACAGAAAACGCAGCTGCCGCGCCAACGGCAGGAGTACCTGCGCGGCGATCAACCAGGCCGCCAGCAGCACCCCGAGCGTCGGTACTGTGGCGATCAGAAAGAGCGCGATCCCGAGGCTGATCATCAGGCGATAGACCGTCGAGGCGGCGCCATAGAACAAGAACCAGCGCCGCTCGCCGCGCGCACTGGCCGGTGAGCGCTCGCCGCCAAGCCCGAGCAGATAACGACGCGCGAGATAGCCCCAGTAGCGTGCCGCCCGGGTCGCCAGGTTCGGTATCTCGATCAGATCGCTGAGCACGTAGTAGCCGTCGAAGCGCAACAGCGGGTTGCCGTTGAACAACAGCGTCGATACGCCGCCGATCAGCATCACCGCAAACATCGCCTCGCGCAGCAGGCCGTCGTCCAGGGCCAGCCAGGCGAACATCGCCAGCGCGGCGAGCACCCCCTCGACCAGGATACCGGCGGCGCTGACCAGCATGCGCTGCGACTTGTCACGCAACGCCGAGGCCGCCGAGGCATCGACATAGGGTACCGGCAGGAACACCAGCAGCGTGATGCCCATTTCATTGACCTCGGCCCCGGCGCGTTTCGCCGCGAGGCCATGGCCGATCTCGTGCAGCACCTTGACCAGCGGATAGACCGCGATCAGCAGCAGCCAGCTGCGTGGGTCATCGAGGCGCTGCGCGCCGTACAGCGCCAGGGCCGGCCAGTGCATCAGCGCCTGCATCCCGGCACCGAGCGCCACCAGCAGCCAGAGCCACAGCGCCCGGGGATGGAATACCCAACCGGCCAAAGGCAGGCTGCGCGTGAGGAAACCATCGGGCTCGACCAGCGGCAGCCGCGGTGACAGCAGGCGCAGCCAGCGCGCGAGGCCCTGCTGGCGGCGCAGACGCTGCTGCCTGGCCACCAGCGCTGCGGCATCCGTGGGCGGGCCGGCGTCCAGCATACCGGCGGCCTGGAGCTGCATCAGCGCATTGAGCAGGTCGTCCCTGCTGCCGTCGGACCCTTCATGATGCCCGGCGTGGCGCTGCCAGGCCTGCGCCAAGGTGCGCCGACCATCGAGATCGGCAAGCACCGCGTACACCGCCCGGCTGAGACGAAACTGCTGACCGCTCAACCCATCGCGCAGCAGATACCAGGGGCGCCCGCGATATTCCAGCGCATGCACATCGATGGTGTCGCGCAGCCGCAGAGGCACACCGGAAAGGCGGCGCCACAGGTCGTCGGTCGACCCTGCCCCGGCCACGGCCTGGCCCGCCATCGGTGCCGCCATGGGCGCCGCCCCGGGCGCGATGCCCGCGGTCACGGTCGCCACCGCCACAGCTGCAGTCCGAGCCAGTCGCGCAGCGCATGTGTCCAGATCCACCAGCGGCGACGCTCACCGACCCTGACCTTGGCCACGCCCTGCATGCCCGGGCGCAGCCCGGGCAGTCCCTCGACCAGCTCGGCCTCGACCCGGAACGCCGGCTCGGCGACCTCATCCGGCGCGAGCGAGGCGATATTGGTGACC
>JASFJQ010000297.1:0-3971 GCA_050121305.1 Chromatiaceae bacterium | reverse complement strand
CGGGAACCCCACGGTGTGGATGCGGACCCGCTGCCTGCCAGACCTGTCGGCGCTGTTGAGTCGCGCCACGGTATCGACGACGTTCTGGATCGATCCTCGCGCAAAGTCGTCGCCGAACACGTACAGGCTGATGCGCTTATCCTGGGCGTGAAAACGACGGATGGCGGCCTCTATGCCTTCCACCGGGCTGGAATTGGAGAACGGCCGCCAGCCGGCCAGGCGCTTGATGATCGCCTTGCGGCGCGCCGGCGAGTCGGGTATCCACTTCCCTTGGTAGGTCGAGAACATGTAGTCGCCCATGTCATTCATCACCTGAATTCCTTTGACCTCGGGATAGATATCCAGCACCTCCGAGACCTTCTTCATGACCAGCGGCCAGGCGTTCTGCTGCATAGAGCCTGAGGTGTCGATGATGAAGATGATGTATTCGCTGTCCACCGGTACCCCGCCGATGGTAGCCGCCAGCTTTCTACGCTGATAACCGCTGCCGAGCAGCCGCCGCATCTCCTCGGAGAGGTCCTGCTTCGCCGAGGCCAGCTGACCCTCGATAATGGTTTGTGCCATCAGCGCATTCTTTGTCGTCGAATACTGCCCGCGGATGGATGACAGGTCGCCCTGCAGGCGCGCCAGTTTTTCGCGCTGTTCCGACAACTGCTCCTGCCGCGTCGTGAGTTCACGGTTCAGCACCGTTGTCTCGCCGCGGATCTCATACAGCTCGGCCTCGAGGCGCGCGACGAGACCACTGAGGTCTACCGCCAGCCGCTCGATCACATGCGGCTCCGAGACCTTGACGATCACCAGCAGCAGGATAATGGCGCCAAAGCCACAGGAGACGACGTCCAGAAAAGACAGATTGAAGATATCGACGGTACGGCGGGTGCGCCGGCTCATGGCCAGTCCCTCGCTGGCGTGAGGAAGGACCCGCGCGTTTCCTGCGCCAGCTTCCAGAAGGCGGCCGCGGCATAGGCGTCACCCTCCATGGGCAACAGCACCGTATTCACCGGCACACCGGACGGCAGCGTGCGCACGGCTGCCTGAAAATGTCGCAGGCGCTGATCGGCAGAGACCGTCGTAGAGGATGGCTTATCGCGGCCCTGTGTCGGAAGGCCATCGGTGACCAGCAGGATATTGTCCGGACGCGGCGATAGCCTCTTGGCAACCGCAAGGGCATGGTAAAGACTGGTACCGCCGCCAGGGATAGTCTGGCTGAGGGCGCGAATGGCGCCATCCACGTCGTTGCGGGCCGACGCCTTCAACCAGGTGCCGTCGGTACCGCTGAGCACGGGGCTGGCCTGGGTGCTGAAAGTGTAGAGCTGAAAACTCGCATCTGACGGCAGGTTGCTGACCAGCCAGTCCGCCGTCTTCAGCGCGCGCAGCCACTTTGGCGCACTGCGCTTGCTGGCGGTATCCATATTGCGCCGGCGTACGACGTTGATGATGGTCTCGTCCAACATGCTGGCCGAGACGTCGACCAGTATCAGTACCCGCTGACCGCCCATCTTCAAACCGGTCAGATACTGGCGATCCCCTTCGCCGCGGACCTCGCGCACCTTGCTGCCACTGTCCTGCTCGACCGGCTGCGGGGCACCCAGGCGACGCTGTTCTTCATCCAGGCTCTTCAGATCCGATGCCAGCTCATTGACATGCTGTTGGCTTGCCAGGGTCTCGTTTTGCATTCTCGCAACTTCGATCTCGAGCGCCCTGATGGTCTCGAGGACACGTTCCGCCTCACCCTGGGTCACAACCAACTCATCGTCGGCCGCACTCAGGCTGTTGCGCACGACGACCAATTGCTCACGTCCGATGATCGCCTCCTTCTCGAGGCGCAACACTTCGGATTGCAGGTCGGTAAACGCCGCATTGCGGGCACGCACGGTATCGCTGTCGAGGATCAAGACCAATAGGACCACCGCGCCGAAACCACAGAACATGATGTCGAGGAAAGACAGCGAAAACGGGGAAACCGGGCGGCGCTTCATTTGACCAGGGTCGATGGTGCGTCAGTCAGCCCTGCAGGCGCCGAATAAACCAGTGGTCGACATAACGTTCGCTGTCGAGCACCAAACGCTCTTGCATCAGCTGCACCTGATGTATGAAGAACATCAGCACAATGCTGATAACCAACGCAATAAAGGTCGAATTAAAGGCTACGCCAAGGCTTGAGGTAACACCGGTGATATCGCCCTCGACCGCACGGTGGGCCTGTCCCAGCGCATCGCCGATGCCACGCACTGTGCCGATAAAGCCAACCGAGGGTATGGCCCACGCGATATAGCGGATGATGGACAGCTCCGACTCCATCCTCTCGCCCTCGGAATCGCAGACATCACGCGCCGCCGTTGAGACGTTCTGCACGTTGCGGGTGGCCGCAAAGCGCTCGATGGCGGTCAAAAGCGCACGCGGCAGCAGGTAGTGCTGCATCGCCGTTGGCAGGGACTGGATGCGCCCGGCCAGATCACGGGTGTCTTCCGGACCGATCGGCAGCTCGGCCGGTAGCCGCAGTAGATCCTGATCGAGCAGCTTTTGCTGCTGATAGGCCGCACGGCCCTTGAAGCCCAGGATCGCAAAGGCCCATAGCATCAGAACAAAACAGGCCTCCTGCTCGTAGTCCTTGACGACAACGAAGAACGAACGCTGCTGAACATACGCCGGATCGGACTGCAGCCGCTGAGCCTCTTGCTCGAGGAAGGAGTTTGCCTGCGGCCTGATGACGCTGACATACAGGGCGTGCACCAGGATGAACGCGATCAACAACGAAAAGACCTGGTAAACGAGTTCGACGGGGAAACCTTTTCTCATGCCTTGTCTGTACCTCTCACCGTTACCACGTCGCTTCAGATGTCCACTGGGAAGGATACGGCGCTGTCCGCGCGGATCTCTTCCGACGGCTTGAAGCCAGGTTGCGGCTTCAGCGGCGGCTGGGTCTGCCGTTCGGTCGTTGCGGCAGAAGTCGTGGACGGCGCAACAACCGGCTGTGCCGCCTTTTCCGCATCCGGCGACGTCTGCGCCAATACGGTCGCGCTCAGCGCCAGCCAGACGGGCACCCCGAACAACCACGGGGCGCGCGTCTCTCCCGCCCTCCGATCAGACGACAGGGCGCTGGGGGGCGTGTGCGATCCGCCAGCGCCATGCACAGGCGGCGTCTTCAGGTGCACAGGGTCATCTCTATTCCGCATATCGGGCGACACGAAAACCAAGATCTGGGCGCGCTGCGCGGCTGTAGTCACGATAGCTGAGACGCAGCTCGACGATACTCCCTTGTCGCCAGCTGGAATCCCGCACCACGTGGTGCTCCCCTGCGGTCGGCCCCAGCGGGTCTGTAACCAGCCTTTCGGACTCTCCCGGATAGACCGCGTAATAATCGTGCATCCATTCGGCCACATTGCCGCCCAGGTCATTGAAGCCGGCTGGCCGGGCCGCGAAACTTCCCACGGGGGCAGACACCCGATATCCGTCATTGTAATTCGGAACCGTACTGGCGAGCGTGTCGGCGATGCTGGCGTCCGCGAAGTTGGCGACCACCGTCACCGGCGGAAAGTCGCCGTCCCAGGGATATCGCCGTTCAGACGCCCGGCCATGGCGACGCGCCACGTAGGACCATTCCGCCTCACTCGGTAGCCGGTAACCCGTCGACAGCGGCTGCACCGCCTGCATGCGCCCATTGACCTCGGTGTAGGCCGGCGGCAGCCCCGCGCGGCTGCTCAACCAGTTGCAATAGCGCGCCGCATCCTCCCAACTGACATTCACTACCGGCTGGCGGTCGCCGTCGAGGCTCACGCCCTCGGCCGATCCCGAGTTGTGTGCCGGACGGAACTTTCGATATTCCGCATTGGTCACCTCCGCGCTGGCCAGATAGAAAGGCCGCGTCAGCTTGACCAGTCGGCTACTCTCGTTGGCACGGCGTCCGGCCTCGCGACGCGACGCCCCCATGCGGAAACTGCCCTGTGGTCGAATCAGACGCAGCGACTGCC
>JASFJQ010000296.1:0-3974 GCA_050121305.1 Chromatiaceae bacterium | reverse complement strand
AAAGCGTCATGCCAATACGGGTCGTTTCTTCCGGAAGACGCCGTAAATACCTCCATGTAGGCTCGACGACGGCATCCGTGCCGCCGACGCTTCCTCCAGTAACAACCCGTATCGGCTAAGTAAGTGCTATTCAGTGCAGACCTCAGTTTTCTAATCCATATCCCGCTGAACAATGACAAGACCCCCGCTTTCCGCCAGGTGCGCGAAGACTTTCAGATAAATCCTGCGCGGGCCTTCGCCTGCGGTGATGAGAGAAAAGACTTCATTGCCGCTATCGCTACCGGCATGCATCCCTTCATGGTCTCCTATGGTTTCGAGGACTTCGCACGGTTGACGGGCAAGATAGGCGTCCCGGCCGAGCTGATCTCGCAGACGCCCGCGGATTTTCATGCACGCGTCTGCCACGCTCTCGATATTGACAGCGCAGAGGGCCGGGGCTCTCAGCATTTCCTTTCTGGGCTCAACCACGGTAGACCAGGCAATGCACGCTGAACAGCGGCGCCGGATCGGTCCAGACCTGCTCAGGCTCGAAGCCCGCGCGGCGGGCCAGGGCCTGGAAACCCTCGATACTGTACTTGTAGGAATTCTCGGTGTGGATGGATTCTCCGCTGGCCAGGGAGATGGTTTGGCCGGCCACCTGCGCCCGCTGATCGCGGCGACTCACCAAGTGCATCTCGATACGACTCAGCACTGGATCGAAGAATGCCTTATGCCGGAAACCGGAAAGATCGAAGTCGGCATCCAACTCACGATTGATATGCGCGAGCAGGTTGAGGTTGAAGGCGGCAGTGACACCGTCGGCGTCGTTATAGGCCGCCTCCAGCAACTGATGATCCTTCACCAGATCGACGCCGATCAGGAGTCGCCCGCCACCGCCCAGTAGATCACCGACGCTGCGCAAAAAGCGCTCGGCGTCGCCGGGGTCGAAATTACCGACCGATGAGCCAGGGAAGAACGCGGCACGTGGATAATCGAGGTCATCGACCGGCAGTCTGAAGGGCGCCGAATAATCGGCGCACACTGCATGTATCTGCAGACTCGGGAAGGCCGCGGCCAGGGCATTCGCAGATTGCAGCAGGTGTTCCTTGGAGATGTCCACCGGCATGTATGCGGCCGGACGCAATGCGTCCAGCAGGATACGGATCTTCAGGCTACTGCCGCTGCCAAGTTCCACCAGCAGGACATCGCGGCCGAGCCGTGTGGCCATTTCGGCGCCGTAGCGCCGCAGGATGCCGATCTCCGTGCGTGTCGGATAGTACTCCGGGAGATTGCAGATGGCGTCGAATAGCCGCGAACCCTCGGCGTCATAAAAGAACTTAGGTGGAATGCGCTTGTCAGGCAGCGCGAGGCCTGCGAGCACTTCGGCGTGCATATCCGCCGTCGGCGGCTGCAGGTCGTGAAAGTGCACGCGTGCCGTCACGCCATCTTTGGTCCTGTGCTCGGCGGCTTCACCCGAATCGGGGTTTCTCATAGGGCAGACTCCACGATGCAATCCCCCGTTAAGGGCGGCTGCGCCCCTGGAGATGAATGACGCACCAACCATAACCCGCGCGGCGACCGTACGGAAACCGATCGCGCCATCTTCCCGTTCATGATCCCACCGGCTTATCTCGCCGCTGTTCGTCAAAGGGCGCCTCGCGCGGGTATCGGGGGTCGCAGCAGGAAATCGGTGAGCTGTGCAGGCTAAACCACCCCCGCTGTATGGTTCGCGTATAATGCCGCGCGAGTCTCAAACCGCCCGAGGTCGCCCTCTGATGGTAGCCGAGCGCCAGGCCATACTGGCCGAAATCGAGCAATCGAAAAAGCCATCGGCTCCCTTCGGTCTGGAGCGGGTGGTGCTGGGCGTGCGCGACGATATTGTCCCCAGTCCATTGCCGCCAGTTCGGATCTTCCTGGGCACCGAGACGGCCCAACGGCGGGCCGAGCGTATCTTCGTCTGGGCCATCGAGCAGGTGCGCGATCCGTCGCGCGTCTACGAGATCACGCTGATGAAACAGCTGCCCGGTTTCGATCAGCGGCGCTGGCTGACGGGTTTCACCAATTACCGCTTTGCGATCCCCGAGCTGGCCGGAGGCAGCGGCCGGGCGATCTACAACGACGTCGACCAGATCTACCTTACCGATCCCGCGACGTTGTTCGATCTGCCGATGGACGGGCACGGTTTTCTGTCCATTTCCGACCGCGATACATCGGTGATGTTGATCGATTGCGCGCGGATGGCGCCGGTATGGCCACTGACCGAGGTTCGCCAGGCACGGCGCAAGCGACTGGAGGCACGGGCGCGCCAGATACCCGCTCTATGGGGCCCCTTGGACCCCGGCTGGAATGCCCGGGACGACGAATATCGGCCCGGCCAATCGCACCTGATCCACTTCACGGTATTGCAGACGCAGCCCTGGCGGCCGCTGCCTGAGAGATTCGTCTATCAGCCAAACCCGGTAGCGTCGATATGGGAGTCGCTGGAACACGATGCCGATAGCGCGGGGTTCCAGGCATTTACCGCCCAGCGGCCGAGCGCCGGATTTGCCAATAGCGTTGCGCGGGCAGCGGCCAGGCCCGTATTGCCAGGGGCATCGTCCCGGGGTGCCTGGCGCGGGCTATCCGACATCCTCGCCCGGCCGGATATCGAGAGTCTGATCCATTACACGCTCGGCGATACGACGCCCGACGCGGCGGCACACTCGTACAACCCACTGTTGCGCGGCCGGGATGCGCCGCCGCGCGAGGCGTCCGGCATTCTGTGCAGCCGGCTGCTGGAGTACCTGCCCGACGAAGATGTGCCTTGGATGCTCGACGAGATGTTCGGCGTGGCCGGAAGATTTCTCTACCTCGTAGTGGATGATCAAGGTGACACCATGGATGCCGGGCCGACCCGCAGACGCCGCAGCGAGGCGTGGTGGTTGGCGCTGATCGAAGGCGCGGCCCGACGGCGGCCAGGCGTGCACTGGCGAATGGCCCTGCGTGAACGGCGCCTTGGCGGCCGGCTGGCCTGGACGCATCGTGGCGGCGGTCGGTGCCTCGACGCCCCCCCGAGGGTCTGGATCCTGGATGACGACAAAGTCGGCCATGTCATTCAGTCGCGCGCGTTGGCAGAGGCCCTGGGCTGGCCGGTCGAGATCAAGCCGCTGACCTTCAACCGCTGGCAATATCTGAGCAATAAGCTCCTCGGCGCGACACTGCGCCACCTCGACCGTGCCCATGCCGTTGCACTGCGCCCACCCTGGCCCGACCTGGTCGTCTCGGTCGGTGGCCGCAGCGCGTCGGTGGCGCGCTGGATCGCCGCACAGAGCGCCGGCGGGACCCGCCTGGTCCACCTGGGACGCAAGGGCGGCGAGGTGGCCGATCAATTCGATCTGACGGTGGCCTGCTCGCATTTCCGCCAGTTCGCCCATCCGCGTCGCATGGAGACCATCGCGCCGCTGAATCCGCTGGATGACAATGCCCTGAAGGCCGCAGCCGAGCGCTGGCGCGGCCTGTTCGCCGACGCACCGTATCCGCGAATCGCGCTGGTGGTCGGCGGCACCTCGGCGCTGCATCGACTGGATGCCGCTACCGCCCGCACCTTGGGTGAGGACGTGCGGGCCTTCGCCGATGCCGCGGGTGGCTCCGTCTTTGCGATTACCAGCCCGCGCACCGGGGGCGCCGCGACGGACGCACTCGAGGATGGCCTCGGCCCTAACAAGGATGTGCGCCGCTGGCGAGCGGATGATCCCGACAACCCCTATCGGGGCTACTTGGCGCTCGCGGACATCATCATCGTGACCGGTGACAGCGAGTCCATGCTCAGCGAGGCGGCGGCAACCGGTAAACCGATGCTCATCTATCCTTTGCCCGAGGCCCACCCGGGTCTGCGCACCAGGGTCGCGGAAGCGGTGCTGCGTCGCTCGCGCAAACCACGCATCAACAAACGCGGGACCATCAGGCCGCAACGTGGACTTCAGTACCTCTGTGCGCGGGCGATCGACCGTGGCTGG
>JASFJQ010000295.1:0-3979 GCA_050121305.1 Chromatiaceae bacterium | reverse complement strand
TCAGTTCATGTACGGCCTGTATCCGGAGGCCCAATACTGGCGCATCAATCTGGCGGCCATACTGCTGGTCGTGCTGATGATCCCACTGTTCATCAAACGCTTTCCCTGGAAGCTGTGGCTCGGCGTTTTCGTGTTGTTCGGTTACCCGGTGATCGCGTTCTACCTGTTCTCGGGCGGTGTGTTCGGTCTGGAGCACGTCGAGACCAGCCGCTGGGGCGGTCTGACCCTGACGCTGGTCCTGGCCTCCGTGGGTATGGCGGCGTCTTTTCCGCTGGGCATCCTGCTGGCGTTGGGGCGACGTTCCAGCATGCCGATCGTCAAATCGGTCTGTGTCGTGTTTATCGAGTTCTGGCGCGGCGTGCCATTGATTACCGTGCTGTTTATGTCATCGGTGATGCTGCCCCTGTTCCTGCCCGAGGGGACGAACTTCGACAAGCTCCTGCGGGCCATGATCGGTATCTCGCTGTTTCAGTCCGCCTACATGGCTGAGGTGGTGCGCAGTGGCCTGCAGGCAATACCCAAGGGACAGTACGAAGCGGCGCAGGCCATGGGGCTGAGCTATTGGCAGAGCATGAGTCTGATCATCCTGCCCCAGGCGCTGAAGCTCGTGATCCCCGGTATCGTCAACACCTTCATTGCCCTGTTCAAGGACACGACCCTGGTCCTGATCATCGGCCTGTTCGATATGCTGGCTATGATCGAGGCCGCGTTGGCCGATCCCAAGTGGCTGGGATTCGCCATCGAAGGCCTGACCTTTGCAGCCCTGGTCTACTGGGTATTCTGTTTCGGGATGTCGCGCTACAGCATGGCGCTGGAGCGCAAGCTGCATACCGGCCACAAGCGTTGAGATCTGGAGCGCATTATGTCTGAGTCACCGACTGCTGGTCCCGAGGTATCGAATGAGTTGACGATCGAACTGCGCGGCGTGCACAAATGGTACGGCCAGTTCCATGTCCTCAAGGACATCAATTTAGAGGTCGAAAAGGGTGAGCGGATCGTGATCTGCGGGCCGTCCGGCTCGGGAAAATCGACCATGATCCGGTGCATCAACCGCCTCGAGGAGCACCAGCGTGGACAGATCATCGTCGACGGCACCGAGCTCACCGACGACATCAAGAACATCGACCAGATCCGCCGCGAGGTGGGCATGGTGTTTCAACACTTCAATCTGTTTCCACACCTCACGGTAAAGGAAAACTGCTGCCTGGCGCCGATATGGGTGCGCAAGATGCCGCGCAAGGAGGCGGAGGAGATCGCCATGCAGTATCTCGAGAAGGTGAAGATCCCGGAGCAGGCGGGCAAGTACCCGGGCCAGTTGTCCGGGGGGCAGCAGCAGCGCGTCGCCATCGCCCGCAGTCTCTGTATGAATCCGAGCATTATGCTGTTCGACGAACCGACCTCGGCGCTCGATCCGGAGATGATCAAAGAGGTCCTGGATACCATGATCGAGCTCGCCGAGAGCGGCATGACCATGCTGTGCGTCACCCACGAGATGGGTTTCGCCAAGACGGTGGCCAATCGCGTGATCTTCATGGATGGCGGTGAGATTATCGAACAGAATCGGCCCGATGAATTCTTCGATAATCCGCAATCGGACCGGACCAAGCTGTTCCTCAGTCAGATCCTCGCCCACTAGCCTCAGTCAGTGGAAGGCGGGTTCGGTACGAATCCCTCCGGCACCTTGCCGGCCAGGATATAGGCGAACGCGATCACCTCTGCAATCGCCTTGTACAGGTTGTCCGGTATCTCCTCACCGAGCGGTACCTGCGACAGAATCATTGCCATTTCCGGATCCGGGTAGAGCGGAACGCCGGCCTGCTCGGCCGCCTCGATCATCCGTTCTGCGAGTTGCCGTTCGCCCTTGGCGGTGATCCGCGGTGCGTTGTGGCCGTCATAGCGCAGTGCCACGGCGATGTCGGTGTGACCGCTGACGGTGCGACTCGGCTGCTTCATCTCAGGCGCGCTCGTCCAACAGGCTGTCCGGTACCGGCACGGAGATCAGCGGTTCGGTCGGCTCACCCAATACACCACCCAGATGCACGACCTCGAGGCCCTGCGCCTCGAACGCCTCGCGCAGCACCGGAAGACGCTGTCCGACGCGTTCATGGGTAGATGCCCTGTCGCTCCAGAATGTCGTCGACACGCGCTCGCCGGCCAGCACGATGCGGCACTGCAGGCCGCCGATAGTGTCGAACTGGAAGGCCAGATTGACCGCCCAGCTCGCTGTTTCACCCTGGTCGCCGCCGGAGGCCTCGCGCTCGATGCGCAGTCTGGCCTCGTGCGTCTGGTCCGGCAACTGGATCGGCAGGTCGAGCTGCCAGACCTGGCGTTGGCCCTCCTCATTGGGCAGGCTGGCGGCCTGCTGCAGCTGGATACGCGCCAGTGACCCCTCGACCAGACGCATCAGCCGGTTGATCAGCGAGTCGCCGAGGGCTGCCTTTGTATTCGCGGTCTGCTCATTATTGGGCGGTGGCTCGGCGATGTCTTTTTGTTTGGTCTTGCCGTCGCTGCCCAGGCGAATCAGCAGCTGCAGCAGCTGTAACTGTTGCGTCTTGTTGTCGGCCGCATCCGGGGGCATGCCGACGGTGGCGAGGCGGGCCTCGTGAAGCAGTCCGCTATGGCGGATCGCATGCCGCAGGGTTGCCGGATTGAGTTGATCCAAGCGGACACCCGCGCTGCGCAGGATGGTGGAGAACAGCTCGGCCGCCTCGCGTTGGCGCACAGGTGCCGCCTGATGGCTGGCCTCGCCGATGGCGCTGCGCAGTGCCGCGCGTACCTCGGCTGGCGGCAGCTGGCGCGCCAGGGCCGAGCGCACCGCCAGCTGCTGGCGGTCCGGTGCCGCGACCTGGGGCAGGATGCGCAGCTCCGGCAATGGCTGGCCCTTGATGACCTCGAGCTGCAGGCGTTGTCCGGGCGGCAGCATCAGTTGGCTGCGTGCGAGCAGTTCCGTCGTCGCGATCTGCAGGCGCAGCAGACCCGGCTGCAACTGGCTGAGCACCTGGGCCTGCAGCGTCTGTCCCACCTGCAGCTGTTTGAGCAGCGACGGGGTCTCGCGGCGTCCGACGTCGACGACCAGCGGCAACAGTGTGGCGGGAATCTTCACTATCGGGTTCTAGGGAACAGGGTGCTGCACAAGTTATCGGCCGCCAGGCCGCTATCTGCAATAACCATCGACTGGGGAATACGGTGTCCGGAACGGCGACCAGGGGTAGCGGTTTGGATTGGTTCGTGCGTCGCGGTGCCGAGGTGCGCGGCCCGTTGAGCAGTGCCAAAGTCCGGCATCTCGTGCTCGAGGGCCAAATCACTCTCGACGACGAGGTCAGCGACGACCGGCGTGCATGGAGGCGCCTCGGTGGCGTGCCGGAGGTCGTGCCGCTGCAGCTGCGCAGCGATGATCGAGAGATGGCCGCGGAACAGGATGCGCTGAGCCGGCAGGATCGGACGCGCGCGGTACGCACCATCATCGTATCCGTGCTGATACTGGGCCTGCTGACGTTGGGTGTCTCGCTGGTCGGCCAACGTGGCGCCGAGGACGACCGCGACTGTGCGGCTGCCCCGGCACCCGGCGTCTCGCTGGAGGGCTGTCAGCTCAGCGGTGCGCAACTGGCCGCAGTATCCCTGGCCGACGCGCAGCTGGCGAACGCCTCATTGGCCGGCGCCCTTCTGACGCAAGCGGATCTGCGCCGCGCCGACCTGCGCTATGCCGACCTCAGCCGCGCCGATCTGTCCTATGCGTCGCTTGCCCACGCCAATCTGAAAGGCGCCAATCTGCGGTACGCCGATCTCACCAATGCAGACCTTGGTGGGGCGGATCTGAGCTTTGCCGATCTCAGCGGTGCAAGGATTGGCGGTGCTCGTCTACAGGGCGTTCGTCTGGGGGGCGCGGTCTGGATCGATGGTCGAAGTTGTCAGGGGCCAGACTGCCCACGCTGACAGATGGCTTGAGCCGTACCCGGCGGCAGGCTACACTTCCCTCCGG
>JASFJQ010000294.1:0-3982 GCA_050121305.1 Chromatiaceae bacterium | reverse complement strand
AACCACGTCCATCTGCTATTGACGCCTCAGACCGTGGACGGGGTGTCGCGTGTTATGCAGTCGGTTGGACGTCGATACGTGCAGTATGTCAACAAGCAGTATCGGCGTTGCGGCACCTTGTGGGAGAGCCGCCACAAGGCGAGCCTGATCGATGCGGAGCGGTATCTACTCGCGTGCTACCGTTATATTGAACTGAATCCCGTCACGGCCAGCATGGTGCCGCATCCGGGGGATTACCGGTGGTCCAGCTATGGTGCGAACGCATGGGGCAAACGCGATGATCTTGTGTCGCCGCATGCGTTGTTCCTCGCGCTCGGCGCAGATGCATCCATGCGTCGCGCTTCCTATCGCGAACTCTTTACGACGCATCTCTCCAGAGACGTGGTACATCAGATCCAGAATGCGTTGGATTTCTCGATGCCGTTGGGTAATGACCGATTCAGGGAAGAGATCGAGCGAGAACTCGGTCGATCGATCGGCCAGGCAAAACGCGGCCGACCTTTCGCACAGCCGGCACCGGAATGCGAATGATTGGCGATTGTCACCGACCCCTTTCCTTCCTTTCCTAAATCCAGAATTCTGCCAATTCGATCGCAAGCTCGGCGAAGGGCGCGACCGCGACGCTGTCATCTTCGGAGAATGTCTGGATCAGGACCCAGGCATCGTCGCGAAGCTCGAACGCTTCGAGGCTGTGGGCTTGAGGGTCAATGATCCAGGCGTGGCTCACACCATGACGGGCATAGAGCGGCATTTTGATCTCTCGATCTTTGCTGGCCGTCGACGGCGACAGAATCTCGCAGACCCAATCCGGGGCGATTTCAAAATACGCGGTTTCCGGCAGCGAGGGCAGGCGGTCACGTCGCCAGCCCGCAAGGTCGGGTACAGCGATCTCTGTATCACGTACGAAATGGATCTCGGGCTCTATCAGGATCCACCAGCCGCCCGGACCATCCACGCCATCGCCGTATCCCCTCCCGATGGTCCTGTCGAGCCGAGAGACAGCATGCAAATGGCGAGGCGTGGGCCTCGGTTGCGTATGGAGCTGTCCGTTTAACAATTCCCCTGTGAGCGTCTCAGGTAGGTCGACGAGCTGTTCGTACAGGCTTCGCGTTGTTTCTGCTTTCTGCATAGTGCCCGATTGTAGCGCTCCTATGGGGACAGACCACGATATTGCTCGCAATATCGTGGTCTGTCCCCAATTAGCAGGCACCGGAATGCGAATGATTGGCGATTGTCACCGACCCCTTTTTTCTCTAACTTAGAATACCTACTGATCAAAGGGATTTGGAAACCAGCGTGATCGCCATCGTCAAGGAATACACAGGGTGAAGCGCATCATCCGATATGCCGCGGAGCACCCCTGGGCCGTGCTGTTGGTGCTGGGCATCCTGTCGCTGCTCGCCGCTACCCAGCTCGGCCAGTTGCGCATCCAGGTCTCGGCCGAGAGCATGCTCGAGAAGGGCACGCCGGCCTGGGACTACTTCGTCGCCACCGAGGAGACCTTCGGCGCCGAGGACGTCGCCATCGTCGTGCTGCGCGACCCCGAAATCTTCGACCGCGACAAGCTGATCCAGGCCCGCTACGCACTGCGGGCGATCGCCGATCTGCCCGGGGTGGTGGGCACCGCGAGTCTGTTCGATGCCAAGAACCTGAAGAACATCGACGACACCATCCATGTCAAACCCTATTTGGAGAACCTGCCGGAGACCCCGGCCGAGGCGGCGCAGATCAGGACGGACGCGATCCGCAACCCGCTGGTGCTGGGCAACCTGATCTCGGCCGACGGCCAGACCGTGGCGATCAACGTCTATCTGCAGCGCGAGTCGACGGACCCTCACTTCGATCGCGAGATCACCGCGGCGATCGAGGCGCAGATCGCGCCGCTGCGCGAACACATCGAGACCGTCTATCAGGTCGGGGTGGCGGCGATGCGCAGCGACCTGACCACCAAGCTGCGCGGCGATCAGCAGGTCTTTCTGCCGCTCTCGGTGCTGGTGCTGCTGCTGACGCTGGCGTTCAGCCTGCGCCGCGCCACCGCGGTCGTAATGCCGCTGGCCACCGCCGGGATCAGCGTACTGTGGACCCTGGGATTCATGGGCTGGCTGGGGATCCCGGTCAATATCATGACCTCGATCGTGCCGGCCCTGGTGATCATCATCGGCTCGACCGAGGACATCCATCTGCTCGCGGAGTATTCGGCCGGGGTGCGCGATGGCCTGGAGCGCCGCGCGGCGATCGGGCGCATGGCCGACAACATGGGTGTGGCGGTGCTGCTGACCTTCGTGACCACCTACTTGGGCTTCCTGTCGATCGCGCTGAACGACATCCAGCTGCTCTACCAGTTCGGCCTGGTGGCCTCGACCGGGCTGTTGTTCAACTTCGTGATCACCGTGGCGCTGGTGCCGGTGATGCTGCGCTGGCTCGGGCACCGCGGCAGCGCCGGCACCGCACGCGGCCAGGTCCAGACCTGGTTTCAGCGCTCGGCCGTCGTTCTGCTGCAGGCGGCGACGCGGCATCGCCTGACGGTGTTGATTACCGCCGCGGTGCTGGCGGTCGCGGCGATCCTGGCGGCGACCCAGCTGCGCATCAACAACAATCTGCTCGATTATCTGGATCCGCAGTCAGACCTGCGCACGAATGTCGAGCGCATCCACGACGAGCTGTCCGGCGTGCACTCGTTCTCGATCGTGGTCGACGCCGGCATCGACAACACCTTCCTGCAGGTCAAGTACCTGCAAGAGGTGCAGAAGATCCAAGAATTCCTCGCGGGCATGGCGGCGTTCGACCGCTCGTTCTCGTTCGCGGACTTCGTCGCGCTGGTCAACACCGTCATGGAGGGCGGTGAGGAGGCCGGGGAGGACGAGCCACTCTGGCTGCCCGAGAGCGACGACATGGTCCGCGAGTACATGCTGTTCATCCGGCACCGCGACGTCGCCCCTTTCGTCTCCGAGCGCTTCGATCGTGCACGCATCCTGGTGCGCCACAATATCAGCTCGTCCGACGTACTGAACCGGGCCATCGCCGAGCTGCAGGCCTTTATCGATGCCAATATCGATCCCGCGCTGCGGGTCGAGATCACCGGCAAGTCGGTGTTGTCGAATCGCGCGGTCGAGGAGATGGCGTACAGCCAGCTGCAGTCGCTGCTGCTGGTCGGCGGCGTGATCGTCGCGCTGGTCTCGATGCTGTTCGTGAGCCTGCGCGCGGGTATGATCGCGCTGCTGCCGAACCTGTTCCCGGTCGCGATACTGTTCGCAGTGATGGCGCTGGCCGATATCCCGCTGAATGCGGGCACCAGCATGGTGGCGGCGATCGCGCTGGGCATCTGCGTCGACGACACCATGCACGTGATGTCGCGCTTTCACGAGGAGCTCAGGCGCCACGACATCCGCGCCGACGCGCTGGTCGCGATGATCCGCGCCGAGGCGGTACCGATCTTCGCGACCTCGATCGCACTGGCCGCGGGCTTCGTGGTGTTTGCGACCTCGAGCTTCCAGCCGGTGGTCAACTTCGGCCTGCTGAGCGCGATGGTGATCCTGATCGCGCTGCTGGCCACCTTCGTGCTGACGCCGCTGCTGCTGGGCTCCAGCGAGCTCTTGACCGTCTGGGATCTGCTTTCCTACAAGATCCAAAAGGAGGCGCTGCAGCGGTCGCCGCTGTTCCAGGGGATGCGTATCTGGCAGATCAAGAAGATCCTGCTGGCCAGCGAGATCCGCCGATTCGCCAAGGACGCACACATCATCCGCGAGGGCGAAACCGGCAAAGAGATGTACGTCGTGCTCGAGGGCCGTGTCGAGGCCCAGAAGCGCAAAGAAGACGGCGAGGTCAAGCACCTGCGGGTGATGAACGTCGGCGATCTGTGCGGCGAGGTCGGGCCGCTGGCGGGCGGGCAGCGCACCGCCGATGTCGTCGCGCTGGAGGACAGCCAGCTATTGGTGCTGAGCTGGGGACGTATCGATCGCCTGACCCGCCGGTTTCCGATCCT
>JASFJQ010000293.1:0-3987 GCA_050121305.1 Chromatiaceae bacterium | reverse complement strand
GTCTGGGAGCGCCTTGGCCGTCCCGCATTGGGTGCGCCCGTGATCACGGTTGCCGGAACCAACGGCAAGGGCTCCAGTGTGGCGTTCGCCGAGGCCATACTGCAGGCCGCGGGCTACCGGACGGGCTGCTATACCTCTCCCCATCTGCTGCACTACAACGAGCGGATTCGCATCGATCGGGCCGACGTAGAAGACGATGCCATCTGCATCGCCTTCGAACGTATCGACCGGGCGCGTGGCGACATCCCGTTGACCTATTTCGAGTTCGGCACCCTCGCAGCACTGTTGATCTTCGCCGATGCCGGTCTCGACGTCGTGATCCTCGAGGTTGGACTGGGCGGGCGCCTGGATGCGGTCAATCTGATCGACCCCGATGTCGCCTTGATAACCAGTATCGGTTTGGATCATCAGGACTGGTTGGGCAATGATCTCGAGGCGATCGGCGCAGAGAAGGCAGCCATTATGCGCCCCTATCGGCCCGCCGTGTTCTCCGGACGCCGTATACCCGCAAGCATCCGTGATCACGCCCGCGCGACGGGCACGCCGCTGGTGATCGCCGGCGAAGACTATCGGATCGTGCGCCATCCGGAGGGCTGGGATCTGATCGGCGAGACCACGGAGCGGCGCGCGCTGCCGTTGCCCGGCATGCGCGGCGCCACGCAGCTCGACAATGCGGCCGGCGCTTTGGTCGCGCTGGACTCCCTGTCGACGACGCTGCCCGTCGATCAGCGGGCAGTGCGTGCGGGCCTGCTGGCGGCACGCGTGGCCGGGCGCTTCGACGTGCGGCCCGGCAAGCCCACCTGGGTGCTCGACGTGGCGCACAATCCGCAGGCCGCGGCGGCGCTCGATGACATGCTCGGCGATCTCTTTATCCCCGGACGAAAGATCGCGGTGCTCGGGATGCTCGCAGACAAGGATGCCGCCGCGGTGGCGGCGGCACTCGCCCGGCGATTCGACAGCTGGTATCTGATCGATCTGTCCGGCCACCGACGGGGCCGCACGGCGGACCAGCTGGCCGAGGCGGTCAGGCCGGCATTGGATCGCGTCCCCGTGATCACAGGGGGGCGGATCGATGAGACCCTGGGGCAGATCAGCGCCGATTCGAGCCCCGATGATCTGGTGGTCGTTTTCGGCTCCTTCCTGACGGTGGCCGGGGCGATGACGTGGCTCGAACAAGGTCCCGGAAAAGCGGTCAAACGTTGACCGCCGGCGTATAATCGCGGCTTTGGGCACGACTGAAGAAGCGATGGATGATGGGCTGAAAAGGCGGTTGATCGGTGCGGCGGTGCTGGCATCGCTGGCGGTGATCTTCGTGCCGATGCTGTTCGAAGAGCCGCCGGCGCGGCCGCCGCCGCTGCCGCCGCTCCCGCAGCCGCCACCGGTGCGTGATTTTGCCTCCGAGATGCTGCGTGACGAGGTGCCCGCGGTGACACCGCTGGCACCGCCACCGGTTGTCGAGGAGGCGGCAGCGATGGGGCCGGCGCCCGCCGAGTCCCCGCCCGAGCCACGCCCGGCGCTCACCGCATGGATAGTCCAGGCGGCGAGTCTCTCGAGCCGGGATAACGCGGAGAAACTGGTGGCCAGCCTGCGCGAGGCCGGCCTGCCTACCCCGGATCCCGAGCGCGTCGAGATCAGGGGCCAGCAGTATTATCGCGTCAAGGTCGGCCCGGTGATCGAACGTGAAGAGGCCCAGGGCATGGTGGAGAAGGTGAGTGAGATCGCCGGCGGCAAGGCTGAGGTCCGACAGTATCCCTGATGTTCTGTGTTCAGCGCCCCCTTCCGTCGAGCTGGCTATGGCACGGACACTTGGCATGGTTGCGCTGACCCGTGGTGTGGCCGGATTTCCTGATCATCGGGATCATCTCGCTGTCGACATTGATCAGCCTGCTGCGCGGTTTTGTACGCGAGGCCTTCTCGCTGGCGGTCTGGGTGCTGGCCTTCTGGATCAGCTGGAGTTTCTTTCGCGAGCTCGCGACGGTGCTGCAGGATTGGGTCGGATCCCCGACCGCGCGGCTGGGGCTGGCGTTTGCGGCGCTGATGATCATCAGCCTGGTCATCGGCGGCCTGGTCAACTATCTACTCATTCAATTGGTCCAGCGTACTGGAATGTCGGGTACCGATCGACTGATCGGCATGGTGTTCGGTGCCGCACGGGGCGTCCTGCTGGTTGCGGTACTGGTGCTATTGGCGGGCCTGACGCCGTTGCCGGAAGAGGGCTGGTGGATAGAGTCCAGCCTCGTCGCCTACTTCGAGGAGCTGGCCTTTTGGTTGCGCGATCTGCTGCCGCCGGAGATCGCTGACCGTTTCCGTTACACTGCTTAGCCAAGCGGCTGACAAGAGGGTGCGCGCGAGATGTGTGGAGTCGTCGGAATCGTCGGGGCGGGACCGGTCAACCAGTCTTTGTACGATGCCTTGCTGGTCTTGCAACATCGCGGCCAGGACGCCGCCGGGATTATGACCTGCCACGACGGGAGGTTGCATCTGCGCAAGGACAATGGCCTGGCGCGCGACGTATTCGACAACCAGCATATGATCAATCTGCCTGGCAATATGGGCGTCGCGCACGTGCGCTATCCGACCGCCGGTTGTTCATCGTCCGCCGAGGCACAGCCCTTCTATGTCAACTCGCCTTACGGTATCTGCTTGGCGCACAACGGCAACCTCACCAACGCCGAAGAGCTCAAACAGGATCTCTTCCGCGAGGACCGGCGGCATATCAACACCGATTCGGACTCCGAGATCCTGCTCAATGTCTTCGCGCATGAACTACACGCGGAGACCAGCAATCTCTCCCTGGACGAAAACGATGTGTTTCGTGCCGTTTCGCGCGTGCACAAACGTTGTCGAGGGGGGTATGCCGCCGTCGCCATGATCCCCGGCTATGGGGTAATCGCATTTCGCGACCCCAACGGTATCAGGCCACTGGTGTTTGGTGTGCGCGACGGCGGCGACGGTCCGGAGATGATGGTGGCATCGGAGAGCGTGGCACTGGATACGCTGGATTTCGACCGCGTGCGTGACGTGGATCCCGGCGAGGCGATCATCCTGACGCTCGATGGCAAACTGCATACCCGGCAATGTGCCGAGACCTGGCAGCGCAGTCCCTGCATCTTCGAGTTTGTCTATTTTGCCCGGCCCGACTCCATCATCGATGACATCTTCGTGCACAAGGCGAGACTGCGCATGGGCAAGAAGCTGGCAAGAAAGACTGAGCGTGTCCTCGGCAAGGACAAGATCGACGTTGTAATACCGATCCCTGACACCAGTCGCACGTCGGCCATGAGCCTGGCGCATGAACTGGATGTGCGTTTCACCGAGGGGTTTATCAAGAACCGATACATCGGGCGCACCTTCATCATGCCGGGACAGACAGCGCGCAGAAAATCGGTGCGCCAGAAGCTGAATCCCATCGATGTCGAGTTCAAGGGCAAGAATGTGCTGCTGGTCGACGACTCCATCGTGCGCGGCACAACCTCGCGCGAGATAGTGCAGATGGCCCGCGATGCCGGCGCAAGAAAGGTCTATTTTGCGTCGGCGGCCCCGCCGGTTCGCTACCCCAATGTCTATGGTATCGACATGCCGGCGGCCTCGGAGCTGATAGCGCACGGGCGCAGCGAGGAGGAGGTCTGCGCATGGATCGAGGCCGATGGCCTGATCTATCAGGATCTCGAAGACCTGATCAACGCGGTAGGAAAGAAGGGCAAGACCGCGGTACAACGCTTCGACACCTCGGTATTCAACGGCGAGTACGTCACTGGCGACATCACGACCGAGTATCTGGAGCGCCTCGAATGCGATCGCAATGACGAAGCGAAGGCGTCCCGCGATCAGCAGCGTCCGGCCACCGTGATTGGTCTGCATAACGATCGCTGATTGCTAGGAGTCTGCGCGGTAGAAAGTATCCCTACTGCAAAAGCGCCACGGCGTTCCCTTTTCCTGTTATTTTTTTCGTTGCGTAGTGCCCACTATGCGCCTCTAAAGAACAGA
>JASFJQ010000292.1:0-3987 GCA_050121305.1 Chromatiaceae bacterium | reverse complement strand
TTCTGCGTCATCCGACTTGCGCCTAACACCTCGCGCGCCTGTATGGCTTTGACCTGCGTGAGCCATTCGGCAGATAATCGCGCGCTGTTCGAATTTCCCCCTTTGGATCGCTAAGGCCACCATGAAACTCGGGATTCCGAAAGAGCGGGTCGCCGGCGAGGCACGCGTGGCGATGACGCCCGAGATTGCCAAGAAGCTCGTCGCCAGTGGCCTCGAGGTGCTGCTCGAGCGCGGTGCCGGTGAGGCCGCACACTATGGCGACGCCGCCTATCAAGAGGCAGGGGTACAGCTGACCGACCCGCCCGGTGCGCTGGGTTGCGATATCGTCGCCAAGGTTCGCAAGCCCACCACCGATGAAGTCGCCGCGATGCGCGATGGTTCAGTCCTGATAGGGTATGCCGAGACCTGCGACGACGCCGATCCGGTGATCGCAGCGATGCAGCAGCGCGGCATCAGGGTGATCGCCATGGAGCGCATCCCGCGTATCTCGCGGGCCCAGTCCATGGACGCGCTATCGTCGCAGAGCAACATCGCCGGCTATCGCGCCATGATCGAGGCGGCCAGCCATTTCGGCCGCTTCGTCCCGCTAATGATGACCTCGGCCGGCTCGGCCAAGCCGGCGCGCGTGGTGGTACTGGGTGCGGGTGTCGCCGGCCTGCAGGCGATCGCGACTGCGCGCCGATTGGGCGCTGACGTCTATGGCTACGATGTGCGCCCCGAGACGCGCGAGCAGATTGCGTCGTTGGGTGCGAAACCGATCGATCTCGACATCGGCGAGGTCGCCGCGGGTGAGGGTGGCTATGCCAAGGAGTTGTCTGAAGAGGGTAAGGCGAGGCAGCAGGCGCTGCTGGCCGACGAGCTTGCCAAGGCGCACATCATAATCACCACGGCGCTGATCCCGTGCCGGCCGGCGCCGGTCTTGATCACAGAGGCGGTAGTCGAGCGCATGCGCGAGGGCTCGGTGATCGTCGATCTGGCGGCCGCCAACGGGGGCAACTGTCCGTTGACCGAGGCCGACCAGGTGGTGACCCGTCACGGTGTGGTCCTGGTCGGGCACACCAACTACCCGGCGATGATGCCCTCGGACGCCAGCGCCTTCTACGCCAAGAACATCGTCAATCTGCTCGACATCATGCTGGACAGATCTGCCGACGGCGTCAGCCTGAAGGACCTGGATGCCGATGAGATCACGCAGGCCGCGCAGCTGCGACCGACAACCTGAAATCCCCCTTTCAAACGTTCGATGCTGAGGTAAAGGCAATGCCGGAAACACTGATTGCACTCTATGTCTTCGTACTTGCCTGTTTCATCGGCTACTACGTGATCTGGGGGGTCACGCCCTCGCTGCACACCCCGTTGGTGGCGCTGACCAATGCCATCTCAGGGATCGTGATCGTCGGCGCGCTGCTGGTGACCGGGCTGGACTCCGTCGGTAGCTTCGCCGAAATCACCGGCTTCCTTGCCGTGCTGCTCGCCTCGATCAATGTCTTCGGCGGCTTTTTGGTGACCAACAGGATGCTTGCGATGTTCAAGAAGAAAGACAAGTGAGGCCCTGAGGTATGCAGCTCTCCGCCAATACGCAGGCAGTCGTCTATCTGATTTCGGCCGTGCTGTTCATCTTCGCGCTGAAGGGCCTGACACATCCGTCGACTGCACGCCGTGGCAATTTTCTCGGCATGGCCGGCATGGCGCTGGCGATTGTCGCCACGTTGCTCGGCGGTGAGGTGCAGTCGTATGGATTCATCATCGCCGGGGTCCTGATCGGTGGCGTGATCGGTATCGTGGTCGCGCAGCGCATCCAGATGACGGCGATGCCGCAGCTGGTCGCGGCGCTGCATAGCTTCGTCGGCCTGGCCGCGGTGCTGGTCGCGATCGGCACCTTCCTGAACAAGCGCGATGCCGGACTGCTCAACGCGGTGCTGATGGGTGAATTGTCCGCCGGTGCGATCATCGGCGCCATCACCTTTACCGGCTCGGTGATTGCATTCGGAAAGCTGCAGGGCCTGATCTCGGGCAAGCCGGTCAAGTTCGCCATGCAGCATCAGCTGAACGCCGCGATCGCGTTGGCTACGATCGCGCTCGGCGTGCACTTTGCGATGACCGGCAGTGTGGTATCGCTGACCCTGATGACCTTGCTGGCGTTGCTACTCGGTGTGACTCTGATTATCCCGATCGGCGGCGCCGACATGCCTGTGATTATCTCGATGCTGAACAGCTACTCGGGCTGGGCCGCGGCGGCTACCGGCTTCACGCTGCAAAACAATCTGCTGATCATCGTCGGTGCGCTGGTCGGATTTTCGGGTGCGATTCTGTCCTACATCATGTGCAAGGCGATGAACCGCTCGATCATCAACGTAGTGTTTGGCGGCTTCGGCAGCGAGAGCGCCGGTGCGCCAAGCGCCGGTGCCGCGGCGATGGAGAAGGGCATCAAGTCCGCCTCGGTCGAGGACGCGGTGTACTGGATGGAAGACGCCAATCGCGTGATCGTCGTGCCGGGTTACGGTATGGCGGTGGCCCAGGCACAGCATGCGCTGAAGGAATTAATGGAGCTGCTCGAGGCGCGCGGCGTCGAGGTGAGGTTCGGGGTGCACCCGGTCGCGGGCCGCATGCCGGGGCATATGAACGTACTGCTCGCCGAGGCCGATATCCCCTACGACCGTGTGCTCGAGATGGACGAGATCAACCCGGATTTCCCTTCGACCGACGTGACCCTGGTGGTGGGTGCCAACGACGTCGTCAATCCGGCCGCCAACGACGATGCCTCCAGCCCGATCTACGGCATGCCGATCCTCGAGGCGGGCCGCTCGAAACAGGTCTACTTCCTCAAGCGCTCGATGAACCCTGGCTATTCTGGCATCGACAACCTGCTGTTTTACAAGGACAACACATCGCTGATCTTCGGCGATGCCAAAGACACCATCGAGGGCATGGTGGCGGCGTTGAAGGGAAGTGCACATTGACGCCGTTCTCGCCGACGAATGGGCCCGCTAGCGTCAGGCGGAGTTGAGCCGAATCCGCGCGTGTTCATCCTGCGCCTGACGGATCTGGGCCTCGATGCTTTCCAGTGGCTCCGGTCGGTGTAGGCCGAAGCCCTGTGCGAAGTCGACACCGATCTGCCTGACGATCTCCAGGGTCCGCTGGTTCTCGACGAACTCGGCGACGGTGCGCTTGCCCAGCTTCTTACCTATCGTATTGATGGACTCGACCATGGCCCGATTCACTGGGTCGCGGTCGATATTGTGGACAAAGCCGCCGTCGATCTTCAAATAATCGACCTTGAGATGTCGGAGCTGGTTGAATGACGACAATCCACTGCCGAAGTCGTCCAGTGCGAACCGACAGCCGAGGTCGCCGAGGGCGTCGATCAGCGCAGCGGCATTCGCCAGGCTGCGGATCGCTGTCGATTCGGTGATCTCGAAGCACAGCGAACGCGGTGGCACCCCGGTCTTGGCGATACAGCTACGAACGAAGGCGTGAAACTGTGGGTCGGAGGCAGAGGGTCCGCAGATGTTGATATTGATGCGCAGCTCCTCGGCGGTACGGCCCAGCCCGGCCAGCCATTCGAGGCTGTTGCGCACGACCCAGCGATCGATGTCCGGCACCATCCCATAGCGCTCGGCGGCGGGCAGGAACTGACCCGGCGCTATCAGGCCGAGACCGCCGTCGTCCTGCATACGCAGCAGTACCTCCAGTGCCAGCCGCCCATCATCGAGTTCGGGGTGCATCGGCGTGATCATCTGCCCGAACAGCAAGAAGCGGTCGTGTTGAACCGCATCGGCTATGCGTTGCACCCAGCGCATCTCGCCGGAGCGACGGCGCATGGTCTCGGTATTCGTGCCGGCATGGTGCACCCGGTTGCGTCCTTCTTCCTTGGCGGAGTAGCAGCAGGCGTCTGCGGCACTCATGAGCTCTTCTATCGTGATGGGTTCGGCACCAAACGGTACCATGCCGATGCTGGCACCCACCTTGAAGCTCTGACCTTCCCAG
>JASFJQ010000291.1:0-3988 GCA_050121305.1 Chromatiaceae bacterium | reverse complement strand
ATGTTTTAATCGAGCGCCCGCCGACGATCAATGCAGCGCCAATTGGACATCAGTTTGGGGTGTTCCGACAGATCACCGGTCGACCGATTGATAGAGGCCAGCAGCGTGATGTCACCGGGCCAATGACTCGGGAGTGGGACTGACTCGCATGTGTCCTTCAGATAGTTCCAAACATCGTGGCCCACTGAATAGCGCTCTACCCGGTGCGCAACACGGACTGTCATGAAATATCTCTTCGTCTCGGATCTGCACTATGTGCTAAAGCAGTTCGATTGGATTTCAGCGGTGGCCGAAAACGTTGATCTCGTTGTCATCGGTGGAGATTTCCTGGACATCGCAGGCGCCGTCGAGGCGCGCGTCCAGATCGTGGTAATCCTGAAATACCTGGAACAGCTGCAGGCCAAGACACAGGTCATCGTCTGTTCCGGCAACCACGATCTGGACGCCCGCAACGCTGACGGCGAGAAATATGCACGCTGGATCGGCAAGGCCAATCGCTTCGGCGTACGCACCGACGGCGACTGCATCGAGATCGACGGCACGCTGTTCACGATATGCCCCTGGTGGGACGGCCCCAAGACGCGGGAAAACGTAGGTGAACTGCTCGCTCGCGACGCCGCCCGGTCAAAGCGGCGATGGATCTGGGTCTATCACTCACCGCCTGCCAACTCGCCGACCAGCTGGGTCGGAAAACGCCACATCGGAGACGAAGATCTGGCGTCTTGGATCGAGCAATATAGGCCAGACATGGTCTTGACCGGCCACATCCATCAGTCGCCTTTCGTCAATAACGGCTCATGGGTCGATCGTCTCAACGGCACCTGGATCTTCAACCCCGGCCGGCAGATTGGACCCTCACCCACGCGCATCCTGTTCGACAGCGAGGCCGGCACGGCCCTTTGGTTGTCGCTCGCCGGTGCCGAGATCGTGAATCTGGATGAACCGCTGCGCCGCCCGATCACGGAGCCCACGGCCCTACCGAGCTGGATCAGATAGCCGTGTCCGGATCACGCTCGGAACCGGGCGTGCACTCCTCGTCTTGTTGGTACATCAATGATGCCAACACCTCGTCGACCATACCCAAGTGGCCCTTCTGGTCCTCGAACTGGCCCTTCACGTCGACCAGATAGTCAGTCGCGCCCTTCAAGCGACGGGCAAGTAGTTTGGCCATGTAGAACGTGACATCGGGATGCGATCGCAGAAACTCGGCCGCATTCTCGACCACGTAGACCCGCGAGGCGACGAATCCCTTGACGGTCGCGGTATGGGGAATACCCAAGAGTACGGACATCTCGCCGAAAACGGAGCCGGGCTCGTCCTGCGTACTGATCTGAACCCCGTCGTTCGATACCTCGAGCTCCCCGTCGATCAGCACGTAGAGCCGGTTTTGGGTCTCACCGAAGGCGAGCAGCGTCTCCCCAGCCTCTACATGACGCTCCGGGAGACCGTCGCAGAAGCGCAGAATTTTTTCCATCATGATTATTGGCCTCAATACGCTGCGGGCATCGGCCGCGTCGCACTCGATCGCTGCTGCACCCTAGCTTAAACGCCTGGCAATGCCGGATAAAGGCTTTCCCTAGCGGCGCCAGCCCCGGAACAGCATATGGCAAGCGTTGCAGGTCGCGTTGAGCCTGTCGAACTCCTGGATCACCGCTATCGAGACGGGGCCGCCCGGTCGATGCCCCCGCGGATCAAGACCGATGCGCCGCCGTGAGCCCAACGCCGGCAATTGCTGAAAGTCCTGTAGGGACGGCTCGTTCTCGAGCGCGTCGGCCAGGCGCGCCGCGGCCTGCTTTGCCGCTTCGGCATTGTTCCTGAACGCACCGAAGTATCTCCAGGTCCGCGGCGACGTGCGCGAGCCCGCCACGACGGTACCCGGTGGGAAATTTCTAATCAGGTTGTCACCGAAGCCGGCCTCGAGCTCACGCGCCAGGCGCACCGCCTCGTCACGGTTCAGCAAATGCCGCCCTTGCAGCATATCCGCCAGTTGGTCCATCGCATAGCCGTGCTTGCGCATCGTGTTCTGGCGCTCGTAGGTCACGGCGCCTGAGCCATAGGGTCGATACCAGGGATCGCCATACCAGGCACCGGCCGTGCCCAGAAACAACAGCCCCGCGCTGAGGGCGGCGATGCCAAACAATCGCTTTCTGTCGGTGTTTCTCATCTCCTTCTCCCACGTCCGTTGTCTACGCCTTCGCTACTAATATTAGTCAACCCTTATGCCGTCGCAAGCCGGCATTGGGGCTGAGATGGGCAGCGGAACCGCTTGAGCTGCGTGGGCTCAGCTCTGGCGCATCAGGCTTCCGAGGGTACTGCGATCGCGCGGGTGTCTGTCGTGCGTCCACCCTGATACATCGAACGTTCAAGCGAGCCACGGAGCTGTCGGGCATGGGAGAGGTTCTGGGACCAGAATTGCAGAGACAAGGCCAGTTCGTTGGTCAGCAAACGAAAGACGGTTCTTCTCGCCGTGAGCGGGCGCCCCAGTTGACCGGCAGGCTTGACCAGTCTCTGGAACCAGAGGTTCTTCAGTTTTTGTTTCTCGGCATTGAACTCCTCAATGTTCCAGAACCGATTCCATCGCCTGACATAGGGTTGGTAGGGCGAATCCGTGCAGGTCGGGCGAAATATCTCGCCGATCTTCTTGCCATTGGCCAAGTCGGCGCCCTCTCCGTCAATGGCCTCGACCAACTTTATATAGACCTCGCCGAGTTTTCTCGTCGGATTACCGCTGGGCCGGTCTGGCCTCTGGGAGACTATCGAGAGGGCCTTTCGCACGGGTTGGCTGCCCAGGCCGTCCAGACAGAGCCTTTCTTGGAGGATGACGCCGGATCTCTTGACCTTGATGATGAGCACGACTCGCTTAAATGTGGCTCCGCCCGTGGCCCGAAGGCTGACCAGGCAGACAGCAGGTGCACCTGTTGGCTTTAGTGAGATGAACTTCGGATCGTACTCGAGCAGTCCGCCCAGGTCCCGCCATCGGCCATGAGATCCATGGTGTCGCCAGAAAAACGCATCGGACGCCTCGTAGGCAGACAGAAACAGGCGCTTCGTCAGCCAATCGAGAGGCCTTCTGAAGATTGGTGATGCGGGGCTGCGATCGACCATCGTGCCCGCCGAGGGTGGAAGGAGCTGAGAGTGCATGTTTGTGTCCATTTCGATCGGGAGATTGGGCTGCATGAGAAAGGCTATCGATACCCGGCACCCAAGAGTATCGACGCGCCTTGGCCGGGCCGATGTGAGAAGGGTCACACGCACGCGACTGGATGCCGTTTAATTCGCCGCCGATATGCTCGTTGGGCGGAATACCCCCCAACCCGGCCAAGAATCCGGGAGGTCTGTCGTCGTTCTTGGTTCTCGCGGGCCGCAGTTGCCCACGCTGGCGCGGGCCGTTAAGGTGCGCGGCACCAAGTCCCTGCCGAGCGTGGATAGCCGCACATGAACCTTGACGATGAATGGATAACAGAGATCTGCAAGGAAGGCGGTTCAGCCTTCTCCTTGAGAGGCCGAGCAAAGGTCTTTGAAGAGCAATCGGCCTTTCAGAAGGTAGAGGTGTTCGACACCACGAACTACGGCAAGCTGATGTTGATCGACGGCTTCACCATGGTCAGTACACGCGATAATTTCCTCTACCATGAGATGCTGAGCCACCCGGTACTGTTCAGCCACCCTGCACCCAAAAGGGTCGCGATCATCGGCGGCGGCGACTGCGGCACGCTGCGCGAGGTCCTCAAGCACCCCGAGGTGGAGCAGGCCACCCAGATCGACATCGACGAAGTCGTGACGCGCGCGGCCGAAAGGCATTTCCCGGAACTGTGCGAATCCAACGACGACCCTCGGGCCGAGTTGCTGTTCATCGACGGAATCCAGTGGATCAAGGATGCGGCCCCTGCCTCGCTGGACATCATCATTGTCGACTCCACCGATCCAATCGGCCCCGGTGAGGTGCTGTTCACGGCCGAATTCTACGCCGCCTGCCACCGCGCGCTTG
>JASFJQ010000290.1:0-3988 GCA_050121305.1 Chromatiaceae bacterium | reverse complement strand
ACACCCAGATCCTGCATATCTCACCGATTTCCTGCTGCGGCCCCCCGATAACCTCGCCCTGACGGGGCGCACTCGCTACAGCCGGTTCGACGTAGTGTCGGCTACGCCTTCGTCGTCTTTCACTGCGTGCACCGCGGCATAGCGGCGTCTCGGCGCCCTCGTTACCAAAAGGAGCGATTATGCCCGCTGTGCGCTTGGTGCCGCGTGCATGCCCGTTACGGGCTGATCTGGATACTCGTCAAGCAACGGCGAATCCGTCGTGCGGTTTTGAGATGCCGATCTCATCTTGGGCCCTGCGGTGGCGCGATTTTCCCTTGCAATACCAGAATTTCCTTCTTTTTGTGATAAAAGAAGGGGCCTGCGCGCGAAGCAGCGTCGCGTTGTGCCGATTTGGCGCGGCGGTAGCGGGGAGGTTCGGCTGATGTTGTGCAGTTTTGCGCTGTGTTGACAATCACCAGGTATCCAAATTGACCGTTCTACTCAGAGGAACTCGAATGCATTCCCTACAAAAATTCCAATCAACCTGCCTGGCCGCGGCCGTCACCGCGATTTCCCTACCGGGCTTCGCTCAAACCGTTGATGCCACCCGCACACTGCCGGATGCCAAGCCGGGAGAATGCTATGCGAAAGTTGTGATTCCGGCCCAATACCAGACCGAGCTGGTGGATGTCACCATGCGCGAAGCCTCGGCACGTTTTGAAACGACACCCGCAGACTATCAGACGGTGGAAACGAAGGTCTTAGTGAAAGAGGCCGCGAAAAAGATCGTCCCGGTGCCGGCTGAGTATGAAACGGTAATAGAGACCGTCGAGATCGTGCCCGCGCAGCAGAAATGGATGGCCGGTAAGTCCAGAAAGGCTCGGCCCGTCAACCCGGCGTTGCTGACCGCAATCGGCGCCGGGGGTATCAAACTCGACGAACTGCCCGTGGGCAGCTGCCTGAGTGAATATTATGTGCCCGCGCAATACCGAGAAGAAGAGGTGCGCGTTCTGAAGACGGAGGCCTACGACAAGATTGAGGTCGAGCCGGCTGCCTACGAATCGGTGGAAGAAAAGGTGCTGGTGAAAGAGGCAAGCAAGCAGGTGGTCGAGGTGCCGGCTGAATTCGAGACAGTCACAGAGAAGGTACTGATCGCGCCGGCGACCACGGCCTGGAAAACCGGCACCGGGCCGGTTCAGCGTATCGACAACACTACCGGTGAGATCGTCTGTCTGGTGGAGATTCCGGCCAAGTACAAGACGGTCACCCGCAAGGTGCTCAAGTCCGCGGCCACCACGAAAGAGGTGGAGATCCCCGCTGAGTACAAGGTGCAGCAGGTCCGCAAACTGATTAAGCCGGCACAGGAGCGTCGGGTGAAAGTCGAGCCGACCTACGAGACTCTCAGCAAGACGGTGAAAGTGGCCGACGAGAGATTCTTTTGGCATCCGGATTGGGAAGACAAGCCAGCTGGAACGGCGACGGGGAATACCATTTGTCTGCGCGAGACCGAAGCCAAAATTGCGCAAGTAGAGCAGCGGAAGGTCAAGACACCCGCCGGTATCAAGGAAGTCGAGATTCCGGCGGAGTACAAAATGGTTAAGGTCCGCAAGCTGATAAAGCCCGCCGATAGAAAGCGCATAGATATCCCGGCCGTGGTGGAAAAAGTCTCGAAAAAGGTCAAGGTCAGCGATGAGCGTCTTGAGTGGCGCAGCGTCTTGTGTGAAACGAATATGACGCCCCGCATCTTGACCGACCTGCAGAACGCCCTAAAAGCGGCCGGTTACAACCCGGGGCCCGTGGATGGTCAGATCGGAGCGCAGACAATGCGCGCCGTCGACGATTATCAGCGCGACAAGGGCATGGAGCGCGGTGGTCTCACCCTCAGCACCTTGACGTCGCTGGGTGTGAAGATGTGATCTACGGCCCCAGCGGTATCAGCGTTTGACATCAGGCCCCGCCCAGTGCGGGGCCTTCATGTTTGCGCTCGGCGCTCCGTTGCGCGGGCGACGCTGAACCGTGCCTTCAGTCTTGGCAGTACTGCGCGATCTCCGGCAGCCGCGGCGCATGTATGTCTTTGATTTCACGCAATGCCTGCCTGAAATACCCGCGCCGGGACCTCTTCAGCTGTACCAACAACGCTTTTTCAGGCCGGCCTTTGAGCACCGCGAATATGGCCAGGGCGTAGCTTATATCGTGCTGTGACACATAGGCTGGCTCGGATTAGCGCTATATTTTCTGTTATCCGAGCCGTTTTGTACTGACCCAGGGATCTGCAGATTTTCGGAGGTCTCGGAAGGACATTTTCTACTGCTTGCCCACAGTCTCATCGTTGCCAAGAATCGTGATGAGGCCTGCGAGACCAAGCTTTTGCGGTCAGCGCCGAATCGGCTATCTCGAAGCCGAGAATTGAAACTTGACCGAGACCGACTTCATCGTTGACATGCTGGTGCTGCTGGCGGCAGCTGTGATTGCTGTGCCACTTTTCCAGCGCCTTGGCCTCGGTGCAGTACTGGGTTTCCTGGTCAGCGGTGCGTTGGTCGGGCCCTGGGGGCTGGGCTACATCGTTGCGGTAGACGAGATACGGCACCTGGCCGAGTTTGGTGTCGTCTTCCTGTTGTTCGTAATCGGCATCGAGATGAAGCCGTCCCGGCTATGGGTCATGCGACGCAGCGTTTTCGGTCTCGGCACCGCGCAAGTGCTCGTCACCGGAGCGATCATTACGCTGTTGGCCCAAGCACTGCTGGGAGTGCCCTTACGCACTGCGCTGATCGTAGGCTTCGGCCTGGCGCTCTCTTCCACCGCCTTTGGTCTGCAGATCCTCAGCGACAAAGGGGAACTCGGCACACCCTATGGCCGCACGTCCTTCGCGATACTGCTTCTCCAGGATCTGGCAATTGTCCCGTTGATGGCGCTGCTGCCGCTTCTCGCACAGCGCGAAATGAGTATCACCGAGGACGTCGAGCTGGCCGCATTGGAGGCGGTGGCGATTATTGTCGGCGTCTTCATCCTGGGTCGTCTGTTGCTGCGACCTGCACTCCAGATCGTGGCCCGGAACCGCCGAAATCCAGAGATCTTTACCGCGACCGGTATATTCCTGGTCCTGGGGGCCGCCTGGCTCACCGACTGGGCGGGTCTCTCAATGGCGCTTGGCGCCTTCCTCGGCGGCCTACTCTTGGCAGACTCCCGCTACCGCCATCAAATCATGGCCGACATCCAACCCTTCCGCGGCCTGCTGCTTGGGTTGTTCTTCATGAGCGTGGGCATGTCGATCAACTTCGGGCTCCTGGGGCAACAGGGTTTACTCATTGCAGGTCTGGTTGCGGGGCTGTTGCTGCTCAAAGGAGCAATCCTGTGGGCGTTGTGCCGACTGACTGGACGCCGCAATCAGGAAGCCGTTCAGGTCGCCTTGCTGCTCGCCCAGGCAGGTGAGTTCGGATTCGTTCTGTTCGGATTGGCGAACATGTTGGGCCTGTTGGAAGCAGAACTCTTCCAGTTATTGTTGGTCACGATTGCTCTGAGTATGGCGGCCACGCCGCTGCTGACGAAGCTGAGCGAAACGCTCGGCAGAAAGCTCTCTGGCAAGACGTCGGCTGTCGCTCCGTCGTTAAAGCCGATCCCGGCCTCTCGAGACCATGTCATCGTCGCGGGCTTCGGCCGGATCGGGAAACATCTGGCCCGAACCTTGGCTAAGGCAGGACTTCCTTATCTGGTACTGGAGATTAATCCGGAGCGCGTAAGCAGTGCCCAGGCGCTCGGTTATCCGGTGTACTTCGGAGATGCCGGCCGCACCGAGGTACTGCGTTCTGCCGGTGCTGCCCATGCCTCGATGGCGGTCTTTGCGATGGACCATATGGAAAGCATCGGACAGGCAGTGGTAACCGTTAGGGAGGCCTTTCCGGGTTTGCCTGTGTTCGCCCGCGCCTGGGACGTAAGAATGGCAAAGAGGCTGGCGGCACTGGGTGTCACCTTCACGGTCCCTGAGACCCTGGCGTCGGGACAACAGCTTTCC